>DASUKT010000295.1:0-11471 GCA_036278575.1 Pseudolabrys sp.
CGGTCAGGCGCTGGTCGGCCTTGTCGATTTTATTGAGGAACAGAAAGCGCGGAATATTGAGGTCTTCAAGCTCACGCAAAATGAGCTGAAGCTGCGGCACCTTTTTCTCGTCCGCTTCGCACACCACGACCGCAGCATCGATGGCCGGCAGCACGGCGCGCATATCGTGGATGAATTCGATCGACCCGGGGCAGTCGATAAACGTGTAGCTGTCGCCCATGAAGTTCGTGGTGGCGACCGACACCTCGACGCTCATCTTGTGATAGCGGGCTTCCTTGCCGGAATCGCCGACGGTCGTGCCGGCTTCCACTGTGCCCTGGCGCTGGATCGCACCGGTGCGTGCGAGTATTGCCTCCAGCAGCGTCGTCTTGCCGCTTTGAAACGGGCCCACCAGCGCGATGCAGCGTGGACCCTTCGTACTAGCACCGTTGGGACCTGTACCGTTCTGTCCCATCTTTGACCTCCCTTGCCGGCGCGGGAGTTGGACCTGTTTATCCCGGCCCGTGCCATCATCGTCTCAGGCTCAGCGCCGACTGGCAAGGGCGGAATTGAAGAAGCTGGGGCTAATGACTTTCTGAAAAGCTCAGGTCGACAATGCTCTGCGCATCGACGCTACTTTTGACGAGTTTTTGAGATTTGAACCAGGAAAGCTGGCGATCGATATCGGCGACATCAAGTCGCGCTTGCGGATCCATATAAAGTGCGCCGAGTTCCACCGCAGCTGCAGCACCCCTTAGGGAAATTCCCGGATAAACATAACGCGCGATTATCGCCGCAGCGGCGTGCGACTTCACATCGGACACGGGTTTCTGAAAACGATCGTAGCGCGCGAGGGCGGCCGCGTAATCGGCAGCGCCACGAAGATAGGCGTGAACGAATTTATCCGCCGCCGCGTGGCGCGACCCGGCCATCTTTGTCGCGACGAACAGCGCGCCCAACTGTTGCTCATCGAATTCCGAGCACCATGTCATCAATCGCCCAAGCCCCGCCATCATCAGTTGGCGGGCATATTGCACCGGCAGGATGGCAGCATCGACGCGTCCATCCGCGACGGCCTGGGCAACCGCTTCGTAGGTCTGCAAAGGCTTTATCTTGACCGCGGCCAGGTCGAAGCCGCCCGCGCGCGCAGCCAGGGCTGCCTGATAATGATAAACCGACCCGAGATTGGTGATCGCGACGGACCGGCCGCGTAAATTCTCAGGCTTGCGCACGCCGCCCTCGTAAGCGCCGACCGAGGCGATAAGATCGTTGCCCTCGATCGTGCGCTTTTCTCGCGCCTGGGCGGCGACAGCCTTGATCGCGCCCGCTGCCGCAAGGTTGAAGGCTTCGGCGCTGAAGTCCGCCAGCCCAAAATCGACCGTGCCGCCGGCGACTGCCTCCACCACCGCGACAGGTGACGAAAAGGCCTTCATCTCGACGTCGAGCCCTTCGGCTCGGAAATAGCCGCGGCTGTCGGCGAGGAACAGTGCGCCATTGCTCGGCTGCCTGATCGTGCCGACCCTGACGTGTTCCTGCGCGGTAGCGGGAAAAGCAAAACAGACAAGGAGTGTGATGGTCGCGAGCGCGTGGCGGATCATGCGCGCAGCGTAGCGAAGGTGCGAGCGATTCGCTCACTTGTCATTCCGGGGCATGCGCCAACGGGTCCGCGCGAAGCGCGGCCCGATGACAGGCTCCGCGCATGAGCCCCGAATCCATAACACCGCCGCTGCGGAGTATGGATTCCGGGTTCGCGCACTTTGTGCGCGCCCCGGAATGACGGAATTTACGACAGGTTCCCGCAAAAACGCTGGATGCGGTGGCAGGCTTCTTCCAGGTCCTCGGTCTTTGTCGCGTAAGAAATGCGAAACGCGGGGCCTAGCCCGAACGCCGTGCCCTGCACGACCGCCACGCCTTCGGCCTCCAGCAGTTCGGTGACGAAATCCTCGTCGGTCTTCAGCACCTTTCCCGTTGAAGCTTTCCTGCCGATCGTGCCCGCGCAAGACGGATAGACATAGAACGCGCCTTCCGGCTTCGGGCACTTGATGCCGTTCGCTTGATTCAGCATGGAGACAACGAGGTCACGGCGCTCCTTGAAGATCTTGTTGTGCTTCGGGATGAAATCCTTCGGCCCATTGAGCGCCTCGACCGCCGCCCATTGCGACACCGCCGTCGGGTTCGACGTCGATTGCGACTGGATCATCGCCATCGCCTTGATCAGCGGCTCCGGCCCGCCCGCAAAACCGATGCGCCAGCCGGTCATGCAATAAGCCTTCGAGCAGCCGTTGATGGTGAGCGTGCGTGGATAAAGCGACGGCTCGACCTGCGCAGGCGTCGTAAATTCAAAATCGTCGTAGACCAGATGCTCGTACATATCATCGGTCATGACGTGCACATCCGGATAGCGCACAAGCACATCGGTGAGCGTCTTCAGCTCGGCGCGCGTGTAAGCGGCGCCCGACGGATTAGACGGCGAGTTGAGCAGCACCCATTTCGTCTTCGGCGTAATCGCGCGTTCGAGCTGTTGCGCGGTCATCTTGAAACCGGTTTCCATCGACGTCTCGACAGCTACCGGCTCGCCACCTGCCAGAAGCACCATATCGGGATAGCTTACCCAATACGGCGCCGGGATGATGACCTCGTCGCCGGGATTAAGTGTCGCGACGAAGGCATTGTAGAGCACCTGCTTGCCGCCGGTCCCGATCGTAATCTGCGACGGCTTGTATTCGAGCCCGTTCTCACGCTTGAATTTTTTCGCCACCGCATCCTTGAGCTCGGCGATGCCGTCGACGTTTGTATACTTCGCCGCCTTGCCGTCGCGGATGGCCTTGATCGCGGCTTCCTTGATGTTTTCCGGCGTGTCGAAGTCCGGCTCGCCCGCGCCAAGCCCGATCACGTTACGGCCCGCCGCTTTGAGCGCGCGCGCTTTGTCCGTGACGGCGATAGTCGCCGACGGCTTCACGCGCTTGAGCTGGTCCGCAAGAAAGGCCATGGAAAACTCCGGTGTATCAGGCGAGCTTTGTAAGCGGCCTGTCGTACCGGCCCATAACGGCAACAGCAAGACGCAAAGAATGATCGACCGATCAACGCTGTTGATGGCGCCGTTTCTAGGCCTGTTGCAACCCGGCGCCGAGTGGACGCCGGCCGTCCGGCCGGGTGCCCTGCGGGTCGGAATGTGACGCGGCCTCGGTCCGGCCGGCACGGGCGTGCATAACCGTCAAGACGAAGATGGCTGCAAGCGCGGCAAATCCGATGGGCAGATGCAACAGCTTGCCCGAGGTGCGTGAAACCAGGGGAGCAAGCCAGGCGCCTGCGAGAAGCGTCTTTTCCCAGCGGAAGAACCCTTGCTCCAGCCCGCGCGATGCCAGGAACGCAAGCGCCATACCGAAAACAATAAGGTCGTAGTCGAGCACATAAGGCGTCGACAAAAGCGCGCCCGTGAGCAGCGCGGCGCTTTTGACGCGAAAGTCTGCCCGACCTTTCCAGACGGCGACGGCGGCAGCCAGGACCGCGATGGTGACGACGCCTTGGACCCCGTACGCCAGATCGACCGGGCCGCCCCACATCCTTACCGCTGCAAAGGCGCTTTGAAATTTTTCAAAGCCGGTTTCCCCGGCTTCAAAGACAATCGTGCGCGTCAAGGGAATGGAGTCCAGGAAAGCCTGCCACACAGGCCAACCCCAAATGGCCGTGGTGATTGCGATGCTCGCCAGCACCGTGACGGCGGCCGTTGCAAACGCGCGCCAATAGCGGCCGGCGGCCAGCACAAAGGGCAACAACAGCCCAAACTGGGGCTTGTAGCAGAGCAGACCAAACAAGATGCCCGCGGCGTACTTATTGCGCGGAAGCGCCAGCGCGCCGCCTGCCAGAAGCACGGCTGTTAGAAATCCTGTCTGACCGTGCCCCAGACAAACGAGCACGGCCGGAAAACCGAGCGCAAGCAGCAATCCCTGCCGCGACGGCAAAATTCGCCAGCACAATGCAAGCGCAAGGCTTAGCGTCGTGGCGTTCCAGATGAGCAAGGCTGGAAGATAAGGGAGAACTGCCAATGCCGCTGCGATCACGAGGAAGACCGGCGGGTAGCTCCATGGAAAGAACAGAGAGGTGCTGAGGGCCTGTTGCTGAAAGCTGCCTTGCACAGACCAATCGTAGGTCTGCGCCGCATGGCCCTGGAGCACCATGCGGCCGGCGGTCCAAAACGCCGCGAAGTCGGTGCCAAGTGGCCGGCCAAAGCGATCCAACACTCCGTGCGCGGTGGCAAACAGGAATCCAAGTCCGATAATTGTTCCCGCCATCATCAAGATGGCGACGAGTCGGACAAGCGCCGGAGTAAGCCAGGCGCCGGTTGCAAAGCGTTCCGCCGTACTTATGACAAGCCGATCCGGATGGGGCGCCAAGCGTCACCTTTTCGGGTCCCGAATAACGGGCAGACGACGGCGACGGCATCATGAATTGGCTAAAAAACGCTAAACCGACAAAGCTACTGTGACCGGTGGCTGCGCCGGCCACCGCCGATGTGAATTTCCATGGCGGCGTCTCGCGGCATTCGGGTAGAATATTTGCGAAAATGCCGTGGGAGCCGGAACACCGGCCCGGATCGGGAGTAAACGCCCATGAAACTCAGCGCCGAACAGCTCAAGGCTTTTGACGAGCAAGGTTTTGTCTTCTTCCCCAACTGCTTTTCTGAGGAAGAGATCGCGCTTCTGCGCATCGAAGCCGATAACATTCTCAAGCTCGACCGCGAGGAGATCTGGCGCGAGAAATCGGGCGCGCCACGCACCGCTTTTGCCGCCCACAAATTCAATCCGGTATTCGGATTGCTGGCGCAGCATCCGCGCCTGGTCGAACCGCTGATGCAATTGTTCGGCGAGAGCGTTTACGTGCACCAATTCAAGCTCAACGCCAAAGCCGCTTTTGAAGGCGACGTATGGCAATGGCATCAGGACTACGGCACCTGGGCCCGTGATGACGGCATGCCCGAAGCGCGGGCAATGAACATCGCCGTTTTTCTCGATGATGTGCTGCCGATCAACGGCGCGCTCATGATTATCCCGAAAAGCCACAGGCAAGGCGTTCTCGAAGCCGGGCACGACAAGAGCACGACCTCCTACCCGCTGTGGACGCTCGATAAGGAAACGGTGACGCGGCTCGCCAACGAGGCCGCGGGTCCTGACGGCGTTGGCATTGTCGCGCCGACCGGCAAAGCCGGCTCGGTCCTCATGTTCCACGGCAATCTCGTGCACGCTTCGCCGCCGAATATCACGCCCTATCCGCGCAAAATCGTGTACCTGACGCTGTGCGCCGTATCGAACCACATAACGAAATTCACGCGCGCAGAGTGGATTGCGCATCGGGACTTCGCGCCGATCGTTCCTGCCGATGACAATTCACTGTTGGAATATGCGCGCGCGCACAAAATCGCAGCGGAATAAATTTTCTATATTTTTGCATTGCAACGATATTGTTGTCGCGTTTGTGCAGCGCGGCGCAGAATTCACGCGCGAGTGATAAGATTCTGCGCTATCTGTCATTCAAATGCCGGAGTCTGAGCGGCGTATGGCCGAGTAAATCGCGGGGCTGGGCAATCCACATGTACACGCTTTATTCGATGCAGCGGTCCGGAAACAGCTACAAGGTCCGGCTCGCATTGGCCAAGCTCGGGATTCCGCATCGGCTTGTCGAAATCGACATCCTGCAAGGCGAGAGCCGCACGCCCGAATTCCTTGCCAAGAACCCGAACGGCCAGATTCCTTTGCTGGAGGTCGCGCCGGACCGTTACATCGCCGAATCGAACGCCATTCTCTGGTACCTGGCTGGCGGCACTACGCTGGCACCCGAAGGCCGCATCGAGCGCGCCGAAGCGCTGCAATGGATGTTCTTCGAACAGCACAGCCTCGAGCCGAATTTGGGCGCGGCATTCTTCTGGCTGGCGCTGATCAAGGGCGGCCGTGAATTACAGCAACATGCGCTGGAGGATTGGACCGAGAACGGTTATCGCGCGCTCGGTGTCATGGAAAAGCACCTCACCGACCATCGCTACTTCGTCGATGGGCGTTACACGATCGCGGACATTGCGCTGTACGCCTACACGCACATCGCGCACGAATGCGATCTCGACCTTTCGCGATTTCCGGCCATTCGCGCCTGGCTTTCGCGCGTCGCCGCCGAGCCCGGCCATGTGCCGATGGACTTACAACCGGAAACGATGGCGCTGGCCAAATAATCTGATGCATCGCCGCCAGCCGGCACCGTAATCGGAGCGAGGCTTCGAATACGGAGTGCTTATGCCGGTGTTCGTCAATGCCGGGCGCAATCGAAGGTGCATCGTCCATCGACTCCCAAATATTTCGAGATAATGAGTCAGCGGCATATAGCCCGCTTCGACAAGGGCACGGACGGTGGAGCGATCGAGATCGCGCAGGGCATCTCTCCATCACCTCTCCATCACCGGTTTTGTTCGCAATTTGTGCATGCCGGAGGAGTCCCGGACAATTTACGAAGCATTAACCACGATCACGAAAGCGCCTCGTTTCCTCACCAACTCCGCCCAAGTTGGGCCCGATCCGCGCCCCGATCGGCTGCGATTTTAGCCGCATTGACGCATTGATTCGATTCGCTCGAGGCGTGCCGTGAGGCAATCCATTCATGTGGCTGGGTTTGAGCTTCCGGCCGACCACCCGCTTCGGCACGAGCGGCGCACCTTTGCCGAATTGATCGCATCGGCCGCGCTTGCGACCTGTATTTTTGTTGTCGTAACAGTGCTGTCGATCGGCGCCGCTCGGGCCGACCCTGCCGATGTGGTGCTCGATAACCAGGCGGGCCTGTTCGCGATTTCTCTGCTGCTCGGCGTGATCTTCATCGGCGCGGGCGGTGTGTCGAGCCTCTTTTTTCGTCGCAAAAGCAGGCGTTAAACTTCCGGAACCTCAGACGACGACGCACCGTTGACGTGCGTCCGCGGAGGAGGTCATGCGCATTTGGGCGCTGCTGTCGTCGCTTGTCATCGCTATTTCAATTGTGGCCGGTGCAAAAGCTATTGCGGCGCCGACTGTTTTCCAATCATCGGCCGGTGACCTCCAGATCCAGACGGTTGCGCGAGGTCTGGTGCATCCCTGGTCGCTCGCATTTTTGCCCGGCGGACGCATGCTGGTCACCGAGCGGCTCGGCCGCATGCGCATCGTCTTGCAGGAAGGGAAATTGTCGCCGCCAGTCGCCGGCGTTCCGAAAGTCTTCGCGCGCAGCCAGGCCGGGCTGCTCGATATCGCACTCGATCGCGACTATGCGAAAAACGCCACAGTCTATTTCTGCTACAACGCAGACAGCAGCAGCAACGTCGCCGTCGCACGCGCTCGACTTTCCGCCGGCGAGAAGCCGCGGCTCAATGATCTGAAAGTCATATTCCGGCAAAAGGGCTCGCCTTCGCCCGGTGGCCTGAATGTCGCCTGCCGCATCGCGCAGGCGCCGGACGGAAACCTCTTCATATCGCTCGGCGATCATTTCAAGCCGAGCAAGGACGCGCAGAATCTTTCCGACGACATCGGCAAGATCGTGCGCATCCGGCCGGACGGCTCGGTGCCGCCGGGAAATCCGTTCGTTGGCAAAGCCGGCGCACGCCCGGAAATCTGGTCCTACGGTCACCGCAATGCCGAAGGGCTCACGTTTAATCCTGCCGACGGGAAATTATGGGAGCAGGAGCACGGGCCCATGGGCGGCGACGAGATCAACATCATCGAGAAGGGAAAGAACTACGGCTGGCCGCTTGTCAGTTACGGCGTCAACTATGACGGCACACCCGTCGGTCACGGAAAGACCCATCAAGCGGGCACCAAGCAGCCGGTATGGCATTGGACGCCATCGATCGCACCCTCCGGGATGGCTTTTTACGACGGCAAGCTGTTTCCGGCCTGGCGCGGCTCGCTTTTTAATGGAGCGTTGAAGTTCGAATTGCTTTCGCGGCTCACGCTGCATGGCGACAAAGTGGTGAAAGAAGAACGTCTGCTGCACGGTTTGCATGAGCGCATCCGCGACGTTCGCGAAGGACCGGACGGCGCGATCTATCTGCTCACCGACAACAGCAAGGGACGCATCTTGCGCATTGCGCCTGCGAAATAATTCAGATCGGCGCCCGGAAAACAAAAAACGCGCCCGCGGCGATCAGTGCAAACCCGATGATGTAATTCAGGTTGATCGCTTGCTTGAGATAGACCACTGAAAAGATGGCGAAGATGACGAGGGTAATAACTTCCTGAATGGTCTTGAGCTGTGCCGGCGTGTAGACGGCGCTGCCGTAACGGTTCGCCGGGACGGCAAGGCAATACTCGACGAACGCCAGGCTCCAGCTAATCAGGATCACATAAAACAACGGCACCTCTTTAAAACGCAGGTGCCAGTACCAGGCCGTGGTCATAAAAACGTTTGAGCCGATCAGCATGGCGATCGGCATGATGTAAGGCCAGGCGGGCATGAAGATAATCTCCGGGGGAAGTTACTGATAACGCGCGAGCCGCTCAAAAGGTCGGAACAGCGCGGACGGCAGGAATAGCAGATTCGGCACCATCAAGGCTTTCCAGATACCGTAACGACGACGCGGGATATGCAAATATTATGCGCTGTCGTAGGCTCAATGGATGGACAAGACGAAAGTCGATAGCCGACGCGAGACCGCCCACCTCGAATCGTGCCCGCAATGCGGCCATGCATTCGATTGTTGCCGCGGCGGCGATTGCTGGTGCGCGGCGGAGCCTGACCGCCTTCCGCTGCCCGACGGCGCCCTGCAGCGATGCCTCTGTCCGGCGTGCCTGCGCAAGCGGGTAGCTGCGGCCCTGCGGCGGTAACGCAAGTCTGATCTTCCCGCCCGAGACAACATCCATTTCGTTCGTCTATAGAAAGCCGCCGCTATTCTGCGGCGATCCTCGCAAGAGAGCTTTCCATGATCGACTTCTATGTGTTGACCAGCCCGAACGTGCAAAAAATATTCGTCATGCTCGAGGAATGTGAGCTGCCCTACAATATGAAAATCGTCGATGTGTGGAACGGCGAGCAGTTCACACCGGAATTCACAAAGATCAATCCCTTGCAAAAAGTCCCGGCGATCGTCGACACCGACGGCCCTGCGGGCAAGCCGTACACTGTCATCGAATCAGGCGCGATCCTGATCTACCTGGCCGAGAAGACCGGCAAGTTCATCCCGCACGAGCCGCTAAAACGCTACGACACCATTCAATGGTTGATGGTGCAGATGGCGAACGTCGGCCCGATGTTCGGCCAGCACGTTCACTTCAGCCGATTCGCGCCGCAGCCGCAGCCGTACGGAGGGCCGCGCTACCGCACCATCGTGAACAAGCTCTTCGATCTTTACGATCGGCAGCTTGCGGCACATCCGTACGTTGCCGGCAATGACTACACCATTGCCGACATGGCTGCCTTCCCCTGGCTGCGCAACGTGCAATTGCTCAACGTCGATCTCGCCAAGTGGCCGCACGTGAAAAAGTGGGTGGAGAAAATCGAGGCGCGTGAGGCGGTCAAGCGCGCGCTGGCCAAAGTTGCCACGATCAAATCCGTGCGCGACACGGCAACCGCCGATCAGAAAGACCGTTTTTTCAACCGGGGCAAATACGCCATTGCCTGAATTCCCCGTTTGCCATTCTATCGACATGAACGGGACTTAAGTCTCGTCATCTGCTAATTATCTGAACGACGCGCGCGGCGCCTCAGGCGTCGCGCGCATTGGTATTGAAGCCATGTTCCGCGCCTTTGAACGATTATTGACCTTGACATCAGGCCCGGCGCCGACCGCGCCGCCGGCGGGCCTCGCCGCGTTCTACTGGCATTTCGCGCGGCAATCGAAGCGCCTGTTCCTCGCGCTGTTCGCGGTCGGTTTCGTCGCGGCGTTGCTCGACGTCACCATTCCCGTGTTCATCGGCAAGGTTGTTACCTTGGTAACTAAAAGCGCCCCGGCGACTTTGTTCGCCGACCACTGGCCGATGCTCCTCGGTATGGCGGGCGTGCTGCTGGTGTTGCGCCCGCTGGCGTTCACCACGCAGCACATGCTGATGAATCAGGCGATCGCCGCGAATGTCTCGAACCGTATCCGCTGGCAGAACCACTGGCATGTGGTGCGGCAGTCCTGGGCCTTTTTTCAAAACGATTATGCCGGCCGCATCGCCAACCGGGTCATGCACACCGGACCGGCGATCCGCGAAAGCCTGGTCGCGCTGCTGACCGCCGTCTGGTTCATCGTCATTTACGGCACAAGTTCGCTCGTGCTCCTTTCTTCCGCCGATCGCTGGCTCGCGCTCCCGGTGCTGGTCTGGTTTGCCGGTTACATCGCGATGCTGTGCTTTTTCGTTCCCCGCATGCGCGACCGCTCCAAGCTCGTGTCCGAAGCGCGTTCGATGCTCACCGGCCGCATCGTCGATGCCTACACGAACATTGTGACGGTCAAGTTGTTTGCGCGCGCGAGCAGCGAAGACGCCTATGTGCGCGATGCGGTCGACTTTCACACCGGCCGCTTTCATGCGTCGCTGCGCCTCAATACGCTTTTCGGAATGACGCTCACGGTGCTGAACGCGATGCTGATCACCGCCACGGGCGCTTTTTCGATTTGGCTCTGGCGCAACGGTCACATCGAAGTGGGCACGGTCGCCATGGCGCTGCCGATGGTGACGCAGATCGTCAGTTCGTCGGGTTGGGTCGCCTGGCAAGTAACCGATATTTTCGAGAACATCGGCGTCGTGCAGGAAGGCATGATGACGATCGCGCAGCCACTCACGCTGACGGACAAGCCGGACGCGGCCCCGCTTCGGATCGAGCGTGGCGCGGCCCGTTTTGAAAACATCCGCTTCGGTTATGGCCGGCAGACCGGCGTGATCGAAGATCTCACGCTGGACGTAAGGCCGGGCGAAAGGATCGGCCTTGTCGGGCGCTCCGGCGCCGGCAAATCGACGCTGGTCAATTTGCTGCTGCGCTTCTTCGATCTCGAAGGCGGCCGTATCCTGATCGACGGGCAGGACATCGCGAAAGTCACGCAGGAAAGCCTGCGCGCGCAGATTTCAGTGGTGACGCAGGACACCTCCCTCCTGCACCGATCGATCCGCGAGAACATCCGCTACGGCAGGCGCGAGGCGAGCGATGACGAAATCGTTGCCGCGGCGAAGCTCGCGCACGCGCATGAATTCATCCTCGAACTGGAAGACTGGATGGGCCGGCGCGGTTACGACGCGCACGTCGGCGAGCGCGGCGTGAAACTCTCCGGCGGCCAGCGCCAGCGTATCGCCATCGCCCGTGTGATCCTGAAGGATGCGCCGATCCTTGTTCTCGACGAGGCAACGTCGGCGCTCGACAGCGAGGTTGAAGCGGCGATCCAGTCCAGCCTCGGCACGCTCATTCGCGGCAAGACCGTGATCGCCATCGCGCACCGTCTCTCGACAATTGCGCAGATGGACCGGCTGGTCGCGCTCGATCACGGACGCATCGTCGAACAGGGCACGCACGCCAGC
>DASUKT010000296.1:0-6553 GCA_036278575.1 Pseudolabrys sp.
AGCGGCTCGCGCGGCAGCACGAGATAGACCGGTCCTCGCGGTTGCGCGGTCGCCACCTCGATTGCGCGCGAGACGACGTCGACGATCTGCGCGGGCGTGCGCAATTCGTAATCCCATTTCACCATCTCGCGCACCATGCCCGCTTGATCGAACATCTCTTGCGCCCAATGGATCGGCCTGTTGCGCGACCCGAATGCGCCCTTCTCGGTGACGGGCGTGCGGCCCGCCGCCAGGATGAGCGGCACGCGTTCGCGCGACAGGTTGGTGAGATTGTTGAGTGTATTGCCGGTGCCGACGTTCACGTGGACCATTACGGCTTGTGGCCGGTCGGTCATCAGGTAAGCGCCGTGCGCCATCGCCACGGCGATGTTCTCGTGCGGGATCAGCACGGGACGCGGGACCCTGGCGTTGGTCTTTTTCGCGCGGCTGAACGCCTCGACGATGGGCGGAAAATCGGTGCCGGGATTGCAGAAGAAATAATCGACGCCGTGGTCGGCAAGCGCGCGCAAAAACGCTTCGGCGGCAATCGGCGGCCGTTCGCCGCGAGCAGGAGGATTAACGACCATCCGATTGCTGCCTTGTCCGTTCCGATCTTACTTCGCTTCCTTGATGCCTTTTTCGTTGTAATAGGCCTTGGCGCCGTCGTGGTAGGGCACCTCGATATCGGTGTACATCCGGGCCGGATCCAACGATTTGAACAAGGGATGGCTTTCGCCGAGTTCTTTCTTGTGCGTGGCGATGATCTCGGTGATCTTCTTGACGCGATCGGCCGGGACTTTGGCGCCGGCAAAAACCGTGTAATCGTATTGCATGATGTTGATCGGCTCTTTCACACCGGCATAGCGTGGCGAGGGTTTCGCCTCGGCGATGTAGGCGGTGCGAAATTGGCTCTTCAAGCCTTTAAGTGCCGCCGGTGTGTTAGGCAGGGAGATAAAGCGAATGCCGTGTACCGCGGCATCGGCTTCCGACACCTTGGCGGAGCCGAGCGCGAACGTCGTGATATCGGCGCGGCCATTCTCGAACGCCTCCACGCCGCGCACGAGGTTAGGCACCATCACCGGCTTCAGGTCCTTGATGCTCAAGCCTTCGGTCGCCAGCATCGCGTCGACGGTTTTCTTGATGATTTCCTGGCTGGTGAAGCCGTAAGCAACGGTGTGGCCCTTCATGTCTTTGATCGACTTGATCGGCGAATCCGCGCGCACGAACAGGCCGACCTTGATCGGAAAGATCACCGCGATGGTGCGCAGGTTCGGGTTAGGGCGTCCCTTGAATGTGCCGACGCCGTGGAAGGCGTCATAAAGCTCGAGCGTGTTGGCGAAGCCGAGATCGATCTCGCCGTCGTTGACGAGCGGGATCATGGTGCCGGTGCCGCTCGATGGCTGCACCCGCGCCTGCATGTGACCGACTTCGGTCAACGTCTTGGCGACGGCGGCGCCCACTGCATAGGTGAGCGTGCCTTGCGGACTGGTGCCGAGGCCGATCGGCTGTGCCATGGCCGCCGAGGCGAACGCCAGTGAGAAGGCCAACGTTGTGGCCGCGAGCGTTTTGCGCATTTTTGTTTCCTCCCGTTATTTTATTGTTTTCTGTTCAGCAGTTTTACTCGACGGGTGTGGGGCTTACAACCGAGCCCCATCCGGCGCCGGCGCGCTATTCAGCCGCGACCGCGAGATTTGCTTCCGGGGAGAGCGCCGCAAGGCACTTGGCCAGCCCTTCGCCCTCGGGATCGAGCAGCGCCGCGGTACGCGCGCTCGCGATGGCGTCGGCTGCCTGTGGCGGCGCGATTTGCCCACCGAGGATGGGCAAGATCACGCGCTCCTCGATTGTGCGATAGTTGGCGCTGCCACGCGCATGTGTATCGCCGTACCCCTTGATAAGCCGGGCGCACTCGGCAACTTCAACGGCGATGTCGGACGACAGGCTTGCCATTCTGGCGATCAGCCTCAGCCAGGAGTCGATTGCCCCCTGCTCTTGCGCGTAGCGATAGCCGTACGGGCGCCAGCGCTTGAGGCTCGCCAGCAGTCTGAAGCGCAGGAAACCGAAGATCGACGTGATGTTAATCTCCATCCCGAAGTAGACGCGGCCGAGCCAGCCCTTGCGCGCGGCGTATCGAAGAATTGGCTGCGCCAAAAACGGCGGCAGCACCTGGCAGAGCTCCTCGATGCCGGGTTTCAGGAAATCGTGCACGCTGAAGGGCTCGCCGTTGGCGTGCAGCTCATCCTGCGCAATGCGCTGCATGCGGGCGGGCGCAATCTTGGCTTCGGCCACGCGGATCACATCTTCATAGGACATGCGTACGGCGAGATGGCGCGCGACTTCCTTCAAGAGCGTGCTGTGCGCACACAAAGCGGCTATCGTCTTCAGACGCGCCAGATAAAGCTCGGCGTACGAAGCGCCCTGATACGCGATCAGCCGCCGAACGCCTTCAATGGCAATCGGCTGCGCCGGTGCCGGAAGGCTGTTTGATATTTCTTGCTCGAGGATCTCTGCCGGCGTCGGCGAGTGTTTCTTTATTTCTTCGCTTGCCGGCGGTTGAATTCTTGCGCGCGTAGCGTCGAAGCCGGCGCGGAAGCCACGCAAATTCTGCTCGACCGATTTTCCGTCCCAACGGATGGCGGCTTCAAACAGCTCAGATGAAATCGGCAAGCGTCCGCTGCCGGCGATCGCCCCGAGCATCACCGCGTTGATCATCGATCCGCTTTGCTTTGCCAGCGCATCCATGTCGATCAGCAATGCGTCTTTCGAATGCTCGTTGATGCCTGCAACCAGCTTGTCGCGGTCGAAACGTCCGTCGCCCATCGCCGCCTTCTCGTCGATGGCATAGAAGCGGCTGAGCGATGCAATTGAAAACGTGCGATCCGGCGTGACGAATCCGTTTGCAATCGTGCGGCCGGCCTCGAGCAATTCGCTCGCGACCGCAACATCGATGTCGCCGACGCCGGGCGCGAGCGCCAGCACTGGATGTTTTCCGTTCAATTCATCTGCAAGTATCGGAAGAATTTCGATGTAATACGTGGTCGCGCCGGTGCGCTGTGCGACACCGGGAATTGACGTCGACTGCACCGGAAATCCAGCTTCGGTTGCCGCCGATACGATCCAGTTCGTGAGCACGCCGCCGCCTTCGCCGCCCAGCGCGGCGATAAGGATTTTTATCGGGGCGACAGTTGAAGCATGCGACGCACTCCGGGAGGTTGCGCTCTTTCCCCCTTGCATTGCCTGCTCCCTCCCCCCTTGCGGGGGAGGGTTGGGGAGGGGGGTGGTTGTGAGTTGGGGCGGATCAGATGGACCCCCACCCCGCTCGCTTTCAGCGAGCGACCCTCCCCGCAAGGGGGAGGGTAAAGAAGAGCCACTGCCGCCCAGCCACCCGATCACTGTCCGCCGCAAACGGAACAGCGCGCGATCCCGGAATGTCGGATTGCGCACGATCTCGGCGCGATAGAAGGACGGGCAGAGCACGGCCGCGTGCGCGACCTCGCCACACAGACCGCACCCAACGCACGATTCGATTACCGTTGCGACCGGATCGGTGCGCAACGGGTCGGGCGATGGCTTTACGGTCAGCGAAGGACAGCCGGACAAGCGAATGCACGAGTGATCGCCGGTGCAGATCTCGTCGTCCACGCCATAACGCGTACGCGTGACGCGCTCGCCGCGCTTGAGCTTTTCGGCGTCTTGCGCGCGCACGCGGCGCTGACGCGCGAGCTGGCACTCGCCATCGGCGATAATGACCTTCAGCCCACGCTCGGCCGTGCGCATCGCCTCCTTCAGCGTGCTGACCATATTGGCCACGCCGTAAGTACGCACCTTGCGCAGCCATTTCACGCCCATCGCGCGCAGCGTCTGCTCGATGTCCATGCCGGGCGCCGCGCCTGCTTTGCTGGTGGCGCTCGACGGGATGTATTGCTGGCCGGTGGCGGAAGCGTAGCCGTTCTGCATCACGATCAGCACGCCGTCGCCCTTGTTGAACAAGTTCGACGCGACGCCGGTAATGATGCCGTTGTGCCAGAAGCCGCCGTCGCCCATAACCGCGATCGGCCGCTTCTCCATGTTCGGCGTGACGGCGGCAGCGCTCGCGAGCGACATGCCGTAGCCGAGGATCGAATTGCCCATGCTGAACGGCGCGAACGTCGCGAACGCATGACAGCCGATATCGCCGCTGATGTGCGTCGGTCCGAGCTCGCGCTGCATGAGCTTGATGGCGGAGAAAACCGGCCGCTCCGGGCAACCGGTGCAGAACGATGGCGGGCGCGCGGGCAATGAGCCGAGCGTTGCCGCCGCTTTCGATTTGTGCGCCAGCAGTTCGTTGGCTTTGGCCGAAATTGCATCAGCATCGAGCCCGTTCGGCTTCGTCTCCGCGAGGAAGCCGACGATACCTTTGAGCAAAACGTCGGAAGCGTATTCGCCGGCTTTCGGCAGCAGTCCTTTGCCGAGCACCTGAGTCTGCATGTCGGCGCGGCGCAGTTCGACGTTGACCGCCTGCTCGATGTAATCGGGATAGCCTTCCTCGACGATGAGCACCGTGCGCTTGCCCGCGCAGAAGGCGGTGATTTCCTCCGGCACCAGCGGATAGACCACGTTGAGCACCAGCATCGGCACGCGTGCGGCGCCGAACGCATCGGCCAAATCCAGCCGCTCCAGCGCGCGCAGCACGCTGTTGGTCAGCCCGCCCATCGTGATGATGCCGATGCCGTCGATGTCGCCGCCGAGAATTTCGTTGAGCTTGTGTTCGCGGATAAACGCGCGCGCGGCGGGCAGGCGCTCTTCGATCTTCAACTTCTCCTGCGTGAACGTCACCGGCGGATGTGCCAACCGGCCGTATTCGAAGCGCGGCGGCCCGGGCAGCTTGTCGAGACCGGAGACGATGCCTTTGCGATTATCCTTCGCGGCGAACTCGCCCGTCATGTGACAGGCGCGGATGCGCAATTCGAGCATCACCGGTGCGTGGCTTGCTTCCGACAGTTCAAAACCTTTCTCGACAATGCGCGCGATGGTCGGCAGGTCCGGCCGCGGATCGAGCAGCCACATCGAAGACTTCAACGCATACGCATAGGAGCGCTCCTGAATGACGCTCGCGCCCTCGCCGTAGTCTTCACCGAGAATGATCATCGCGCCGCCGATCACGCCAGGCGAGGCGAGATTGGACAGCGCATCGGCAGCGACATTGGTGCCGACGATGGATTTCCAGGTAACGGCGCCGCGCAGCGGGTAATTGATCGAAGCACCGAGCATCGCCGCGGCGGAGGCTTCGTTCGAGCATGTTTCGAGATGCACGCCGAGCTCGGACAGAATGTCTTCGGCATCCACCAGCACGTCGAGCAGGTGGGACACCGGCGCGCCCTGATAGCCGCCGACGTAGGATACGCCCGATTGCAGCAGCGCCTTTGTCACGGCGAGAATGCCTTCGCCGCGGAAGATGTCTCCATCCCCGAGCCTCAGCGCCTGCACTTCTTTCTTGAACGAGCGTTCCATCCTGCCGCCGCGCGATCGTTTGATATCCAACGATTGTATCGCCGCATCTGGTCAGAGGCGAGGGCTGCGATGGAAAATACGGAAGCGACCTGAGCGCTGCGCGGGCAAAACCATGTTCGGAATAAGCGGGATTTCTGCTAGGCAGGCTGTGCGGCGAACAGGCAATGAGCGGCTATGGCGGGTCAGAAGAAGGAGCGGAGCGGCACGGAACGCGTCAAGTATGGCCCGCTTGCGCAATGGATCGGCTTCAATTTGCGCATGGCCCAGGAGTCGGGGTTTCAGGCCTTTTCGCACCTCTCAAAAGAGATAGGCGAGACGCCCGGCCGCTTTGCCACGCTGACGCTGATTGGGCGCAATCCCGGCATCAGTCAGACAGTGCTGAGCCGCGCGAGCGGGCGCGACAAGTCCAGCCTGACGCCGGTTCTCGAAGACCTGGTGCGGCGCGGGCTGGTGGCGCGCAAACGCACGGATCACGACCGGCGCACCTATCGGCTCAGTCTGACGGCGGATGGGAAACAGGCACTTGCGCGCCTCAACAGATGCGCCAAGCGGCACGAACGCAATCTCGACCGCATTATCGGCGCGCGTGATCGCGCGAAGTTTCTGCAAATTCTGAAGAAGATCGCGGCGGAGATTGGGTGAGCGGCATCCGAGAGGCCCCTTCTTTGTCATCGCCGGGCTTGACCCGGCGATCCCGATCAGGGATCGCAGTGCCTTCCTAAGCGAGATGGCCGGGTCATAGGCGAGCGGAGCGACGCCGTCCTTCGGACGGCTGTGCCCGGCCATGACGTAGGCGTTAGACTTTGAACTTCGCGATGACTTCCGCGGGTATCGCCTGCGACTTGAGTGCGCCGCTCGCATCGCGCACGACCCACACGCGCTTCTCCTCGCCTTCGACGACGACTTCGCCATTCAGGCTGAGGCGGTGCTTGACTTCGAAGCTCGACGTGCCGAACGCGATGTTCGACTCCACAGTCACGTCGTCGCCGAAGCGCGTCGGCTTCATAAATCTCCCGTGTGTGTTGAGGACGGGAAAGCCGGCAAATTTGTAGGCGGCAAGATATTGAAACTTGGTCATGCCCAGCGC
>DASUKT010000297.1:0-2872 GCA_036278575.1 Pseudolabrys sp.
CCATCAGCGCCTCCTCGAACGAGAACGAGCACCCGATGACGAAGCTCACCAGATCGTCGCGCCAAAACTCACGCACATCGTGCGGCTCGGCGATCAGTTCGCCGTTCCGCCACACCCGGTAGTGCGGCAGGTCGGTGCGGAGATCGAGATCCTCGCCAAGCGAGGGTACGCGCCAGTCGCCGGGCGCGGCGCTTCCAATCAACGGGCACGGCTTGGGGTTAAGCTGACAGAAGCGCAGGAAATCGGCCGCAAGGCTTTGTGGGAGAATGGCGAGATTGCCCTGCACGAAGCCCGCCGCGAGCCCTGCCGTCGCCCCGCGCAGTTCGCTGCGCCGGATTGCCCGCCGCGCGGCAACGCTCGGCAAAAGCTGCTGTGCGCCGTCATTACGCATGTGCGCCATGGACATTGCACCACTCCGCCGCTGTGAGGCTTAAAGCCTATCACCCGATCTCCGCGTCTTCGAGTGCTCTTCTCGTGGCGGGTCTGGACACGCGGCGCATCAAGTTAGCAGTTGAATATCGCGGCGGGATCGCGTTTGCTTATGGCTTCAATAAAAGCCCAAACGGGCGCGTCGTAAGGGAGGGATTGGTAATGTCGCAAACGTCAGGTTTAGCGCGGCTTTCGGCGCTACTCGCCGCTTCGCTTGCAACGGCAATTGTGCCTGCGCACGCGCAGCAAGCCGCCGCGCCCGTCAAGCTCGGCATCGTGTCGTTCTTAACCGGACCGGCCGCCGCGCCGTTCGGCATTCCGGGCCGCAACGGAGCCGAGATCGTCATTGAGGCGCTGAATTCCGGCAAGGCTCCGGCGCCGTACAACACGGTCGGCCTCGGCGGCAGCAAGATCGAAGCGAAATACGTGGACGAAGCCGGCTCTGCCGCCAACACGGTGACGGAATTTCGCAATCTCGTGCAGCGCGACCAGGTCGACGCCGTGGTCGGCTATGTGTCGTCCGGCAGCTGTCTTGCGGTGACGCCGGTCGCGGAAGAGCTAAAAGAGCTCACTGTTTTTTACGATTGCGGAACGCCGCGCATCTTCGAGGAAAAGCCGCGTTCTTACGTCTTCCGCGTCAGTCCGCATGCGACGATGGATAACGTCGCGGCGGCGCGTTACATCCTCGCCAAGAAAAAAAATCTGAAAAGCTATTCGGGCATCAACCAGAACTACGCCTGGGGTCAGGACTCATGGCGCGATTTTGTCGGCGCGATGAAAGTGCTGGCGCCGAAGGTGACCGTCGACAAGGTGCTTTTTCCGAAAGTCTTCGCCGGCGAATACGGCGCGGAAATCTCCACGCTGCTCACATCGAAGTCGCAAGTATTGCATTCGAGCTTTTATGACGGCGACCTCGAAGCGTTCATTTATCAGGAGCAGGCGCGCGGTCTCGACAAGCGCATGACGATGATATTGACGACGGGCGAGGCTGCCATCGGTCGTCTCAAGGACAAGATGCCGGATGGCACGGTCATCGGCGGCCGCGGGCAGAACGGCCCGCTCGCGCCGAAGTCGGCGCTGAACGATTGGTTCCAGAAGATTTACACTGACCGTTACAATGTGCCGCCGACGTACCCAGCGTATCAAATGGCGCAATCGCTGCTTGGCCTCAAGCTTGCCTATGAAAAGGCCATGAAAGCAGCCGGCAAAAAGCCGACCGCGGAAGAAATCGCGGCTGCGTTCAAGGGATCGGAATTCGATACCCCGGCCGGACACATCAAGATGGCGCTCGGCAATGGGCATCAAGGCATTTCGGCGACCGCCTACGGCATCTACCGCTTCGACAAGAAGACCAAAACGCCGGAGATCGTCGATATCGTGCGCTATCCGGCGGAGTGCGTGAACCCGCCTCCCGGCATCGATGCAGACGCCTGGATCAAGGGCGGCATGAAAGGCGCGAAGTGCGACTAAGGCGCTCGCGCTGAACACATGATTGGCGGGTCGGTAAATTTACCCTCCTCCCGCAAAGCGGCGGGGAGGGTCGGTCCGCAATCGAAACGGTTGCGGACCGCGGTGGGGGAAGTTTCCCATATGCCGATCCAATATTCGCTGCCCACTCCGAACCCCTCCCCGCCGCTCGCAAGGGCTCGCGGGGGGAGGGGAGGATTGCCGTGCTGCTGACCGTCCTATCGATCCTGACCGACGGGCTCGCCTACGCGGCCTATCTGTTCATCATCGCCATCGGTCTCACGCTGATTTTCGGCGTGATGAAGATTCTCAATGTCGCGCACGGCTCGTTTTACGCCTTCGGCGCCTACGGCGCGGCCACCGCCGTCGGCATCTATTTTAACGGCCACGATTGGTACGCGGCCGGCGGTTTTCTTTTCATGATCGTCGTCGCCATGGCGATCGGACTGGTCATGGGCCTGATCCTCGAACGCGGCGTGCTGCGTCTTGTCTACGGCAAGGACGAAGTCGTTATCGTGCTAGTCACCTATGCCGTGTTCCTGATCCTCGAGGACATGGTCGTCCTGATCTGGGGCGCGCAGTCTTATGCCGCTTACCAGCCGATGGTGGCGGCCGGCAGCGTCGACATCGGCGATCTCGTTCTGTCGAATTACGACATCGTTCTGGTGGTACTCGCGGCTTTGCTCGCCGCGCTCGCCTATTGGGCGCTGAAGTTCACCCGCTACGGCCGACTGCTGACGACGGTCATCTTCGACCGTGAGATCGCGGCGGCTTTCGGCATCAATGTCACCGTCGTTTACACGGTCACCTTCCTGATCGGCGCAATGCTCGGCGCGCTAAGCGGCGCGGTGATGGCGCCGAAGATTTCCGTGACGCTCGGGATCGGCGTCGAGGTCATCGTGCTCGCGTTTGCGGTCGTGGCTATCGGCGGCATGGGATCGATCGAGGGCGCATTGATCGGCGCCTTGATTGTCGG
>DASUKT010000298.1:0-3925 GCA_036278575.1 Pseudolabrys sp.
GCAACAGGCTTCGCATCGGCGCCGGTGAATGCAGCGTAATCGTTACGGACGGCGCCTGCGCAAAGTCGAAACGATCGCCGTCCCAGAAAACAAGGCGTAACGGGAGTGGTTCGCCGGCCAGACGAGCGCGCAAGTAATCGAGCATCCGGCGGCGA
The DNA here is from genome assembly GCA_036278575.1 of Pseudolabrys sp. Lineage (GTDB taxonomy): Bacteria > Pseudomonadota > Alphaproteobacteria > Rhizobiales > Xanthobacteraceae > Pseudolabrys. The sequence goes on from DASUKT010000298.1 coordinate 156, forward strand.
AGCGGCATGCGATCACCCCTCTGCTTTTGCCGGCTTTGCGCCGCTTTGCGGCTGCGGCTCGTCGTACAAGGCCGCAAGCGTCACTTTCGTAATCAGCGCCACGGGGGCCGCCATGATCACGCCCGTGATGCCGAACAGGAGGCCCCCGGAAAGAAAGCAAAAGATGATGAGGACGGGGTGCAGGCGCGCCGCCGTTCCGAGCGCAATGGGGCCGAGAAGCTGGTCGATCGAAAGCCGCAAGATGGTGGCATAGATCGCGTAAGCGATGATCGATCCGATGCCGGTCGCATAACGGACGGCGACGAGGCCGGCGATCACCGCCGCCGCGCCAGGTCCGACAATCGGGATCATCTCGAGGATGCCGGTCAACAGCGCCAGCACGACGGCATGATGGATGCCGAGAACCAGCCCAAGGCCGATATAGGAGGCGACGATGGCGTAAGCGACCACGACCAGCACGCCGATGAAGTAGCGCCGCAAAACAGGGTCGAGCCGCGTCCAGATGTGCTGAATGAAGGGCCGCTGCTTGGGCGGCACCATCCAGAGCAGCCCCCGCATGATCGCGCCGCCGCTCATGATGAAATAAAAAAACAGCACGATCATCAAAAATATCGAAAAAAGGCCGGCAAACGCCAGGCCGCCGAAGGTGACGATCTTTCCGGCGTCGCCGATCCAGTCTTTGACGCCGGAGACGGCTGCCTGCGCCAATTGGCTCGCGTTCATCGATTGTCCGAAGATGCTCACCGTTCGGCCGCCGATCATTGTCTTGGCAAGACTTTCAATGATGCTCTGGAAATCGGTCACAAGATGTGTGAGTTCGCGGATCAAGGGCGGCACGCCCAAAAAACCCATGAGCACGCCGATGCCGACAATGATAACGAAGACGCATGCGGCCCAGAGCGGACGCGGCCAGCCCGTTCGCGCGCTCAGCCAATCCACGAGCGGCGTGCAGATGAAGGCAAGGAGCCCGGGGAGGACAAATGGCAGCAGCACCCATTGAATGGCGTGCAAGAGAACGGCAACGACGACCAGGATGAAAATCGTCGTCTGCGTGGAAATCCGATCGACGTGTTCGTGATCTCTGCGCGAGAGCCGCGCCGAACCTCTGGTCATGGGTAGGTCCGGCCTTTCCAGCTCACGCGGCCACGCAAACGTTTTCGGATGCTGTCGATCGCGATGAGCGCGCCGGCGCTGTAGCCGAGCGGAAACAAAAAGCCGTACCAAAAAGGAATTCGAAAGTAGAAGGTGCCGGCGATGTGCAAGCCGACGATGGATGTCGAGGCGAGAAGCGCCGGAATCAGGGCGCTGCATCCCGGTCCGCCTCGCGCGCAGCTTATTCCGTCCGCGATCGGAATGAGATAAGCCGTCCAGGAAAGCACGACCGCAGCTGTCGCGACGATCAGGGTCGATGCCGGCCCGCCGAACATGTCGATCAGATTTTTGGCGAATCCCGGCCACAGCGTTCGCCAGCCGGTGTACATGCGCGTCGACAGCAGGCCATTGTCCGCGCGCAGCACGACGTTTCCGCCACTGCGCTTGATGAGCCGGGCGAGCTCGAGGTCTTCGCAGATCGCTGCGCAGATCGCCGCATGACCGCCGATTTCTTCATAAACGCGGGCGCGAACCAGCATGAATTGCCCGGTCGCGGTCGCATCGTTGCCGCCGGTCGCCTGCACTTTTCGGAGGTCCTGACAAAACCCCAGGACGAAGAGACCGCACGGGATTACCAACCGCTCGGCAAAGCTTTTCAATTCCTGCCGCGGCGCAACGGAAAGCAGATCGAGGCCTTCGGATTCGGCGTCCGCGACGGCGCTCGACAGAAGGGCCGGCGTCGCACGCACGTCGGCGTCAACAAAGCAGAGCCAATCCACGCCGGCGGCCGCCGCGCGGGCGGCAATCCAGCAAGCGTGCGACTTGCCGATCCAGCGCGCCGGCAAAGGCGGGCTTCGCAACACCGTCACGTGCGCATGCTTTTCTGCCACCCGCGCCGCAAGCACGGCGGTGTCGTCACCGGAGTGATCGTCAACAACCAGGACGCTCAAGCGGGAAGCAGGAAAATCTTGATTCAGAAGGCTTTGCAGGCACGGCCCAATGTTCTCTGCCTCGTCGCGGGCTGGCACAATGACGGCAACGCGCGAGCGGCTCGCAAGAGCCGTCGGCGGCGTAACGGCTAGCGGCTGAAGCAATCCGCGCTGATTGAAGGCCCGAAAAATCAGCCAAGCCGCTGTCGCCAGCCAGGCCCAGGAGAGAATGAGTTCCACGGCTGCACCGTCGGCCGGAATTGCAAGCCAAATGTCGGAACATCAATCCGGGCTGGCGCTGTTCGGTTCCGTGCGCGCGGACCGTACCGGCAGCGCAGCACGCTTTCCTGCGACATCGGTGCAAGCACACTTGCAGGCAGCCGCGCGAGCCCCAACTAAGCCACCATTCACGTTCACGCCTGCCGCCGATACACTTCAGTAGAGAACCGATGCGCCCGCAAGAAACTCAGGCCCAAACCGTTGCTCCGTGCGACGAGCACGACGACATCATCTATCCTTCCGCTGTCCCCTTTCTGCTGGTCCATTTTGCCTGTTTTGCCGCCATCTGGACCGGCGTGACGTGGACGGCGGTCGCCATTGGCATCACGCTCTATTGGCTGCGCATCTTCGGCATCGGCGCAGGCTATCACCGTTACTTTTCGCACCGCGCCTATTCGACGAGCCGCGTCTTTCAGTTCATCCTCGCAGTGTTGTCGCAAAGCACCGCGCAGAAGAGCGTGTTGTGGTGGACGGCCAAGCACCGCCACCACCATTTGCATTCCGATACCGAGCACGACATCCATTCGCCGCGCCACAAAGGGTTTCTTTACAGCCATGTCGGCTGGATTTTTTCGCGCAAGCACGACGCGGCCGACCTGAACAAGGTTGCCGACCTCGCGCGCTATCCGGAATTGATGTGGCTGCACAAGTATGAGCTTGTGCCGGCGGCCGTGCTGGCGGTGATTTGTTTTCTTCTCGGTGGCTGGCCGGGCCTGGTGGTCGGCTTTTTCTGCAGCACGGTGCTCGTTTATCACGCCACGTTCTGCATCAACTCGCTCGCCCACGTGCATGGGCGCAAGCGCTACGTCACCGGCGACGATTCCCGCAATAACTGGCTGCTCGCGCTCTTCACCATGGGCGAAGGCTGGCACAACAATCATCATGCCTGCCAAAGCAGCGTACGGCAGGGCTTCCGCTGGTGGGAGATCGATTGCACGTTCTATCTGCTGAAGCTCCTGTCCTTCCTGGGCATCGTCTGGGATCTCAAGTCGCCCTCGCCGGCCGTGCTGCGCAATGAGCACCGGCTCGGCTCGCGCACCATCGAGCGCGCTGCGAAACATCTCGCCGAAAGCTTCAACGCCGACCATATCGCCGTCTCCATCCGCTCGGCGGTCGGCCACGCCACGCTTTCGGCGCTGCAAGAGCGGCTTGCCGCAACGCAGGTGCGTGCGGCAGACGCCCTCGCCGCGTTCTCTTTGCCGCACCTGCCGACACGGGCCGAAATCCGCAGCCGCGCCCAGCAAATGTTCGCAAAGACGCCCTCCATCGACAGCGTCGTCGATCGCGCGCATGCCTTGCTTCTGGAAGCGGTCGGCTTCCGATTGAAAGCCATCAGTCCTCCCCTGGGATAGGCGTGCGCTCGCCGAGGCTGTCGCGGACATAGAGCTTCTTGACCAGCACGAAAATCACGACCGCGAGGGGCGCAGCAAAAATAATTGCGACCGTGCCGAACATGAGGCCGATCGCCAC
>DASUKT010000299.1:0-3702 GCA_036278575.1 Pseudolabrys sp.
GCGCGATAAAGCCTGCGGTAAAACACGCGCTCGAAGGCGACGCTGACCAGGCCCGTCACGATGAAGGCGACCGGCAGCGTCGCCAGGAACGGCCAGCCGAATTTGTTGACCAGCGTGACCGTGACGTAGCCGCCGAGCATCGCGAAGGCGCAATGCGCGAGGTTGACGAAGTTCATCAGTCCGAGCGTCACCGACAAGCCGACCGACAGCACGAACAGCAACATGCCGTAGGCAAATCCGTCGAACAGAACGCCGAAGACGGGAGGAAGCATGGAGTGGCGCTGCTTTGCTACTTGGCCTTGGTTCCGCTCGTCCCCGCGAAAGCGGGGACCCAGCGCTTCATTGAGAATAGCTGGATTCCCGCTTGCGCGGGAATGAGCGGAGTGTGTGATGCACTGTGAAAATGGGGCGATCGCAAGTGATCGCCCCATTAAAGCCTTGCGCCTAAAGGACGACGTTTACTTACCGCCGCCGTGCGTCGGGTCTTTCACGTTCGCGACCTTGTCGATATCGACATTGACGATGTGGCCGCCGACCTTCTCCACCTTGCGGATGTAGACGGTCTGCACGACGTCGCGCGTTTCCGGATCGATCATGATCGGACCGCGCGGGCTTTCCCACTTCATGCCCTTTGCCGCCGCGACCAGCGCATCGCCGTCGGTCTTGCCCCTGGTCTTCTTGAGCGCCTCGTAGATGACGTGCATGCCGTCATAGCCGCCCATGGCGAGGAAGTCCGGGTTGCGCTTGAACGCGGCGTTGAACGCCTTCACGAATTCCTTGTTGAGCTTGGAATTGTGATTGTAGTCGTAATGCCAGGCGCTGATGCGGCCCAGCGCGAGATCGCCCATGTTCTTGATCGCGGTCTCGTCCACCGGCTCGCCGGTGCTCATGATCTTGATCTTGTTCGGGTCCATGCCGCGTTCGGCGAACGCCTTGCCGATTGCCGCCGGCTGCGCGCCGCCCGGCACGAACACGAAGATCGATTCCGGATTGAGGTCCTTGGCGCGCTGCACGAAAGCCGAGAAGTCCGGGTTGGCGATCGGCATGCGCACCGAGCCGACGATCTCGCCGCCCGCCGCCTTGAACGCTTTCTGGAACCAGGTTTCGGCGTCGATGCCGGGGCCGAAGTCGGTCACCATCGTATAGGCTTTCTTCACGCCGCCTTTGGTCACCGCCCAGGTGCCCATGGTCGCGGAAATCTGCGGCAGCGTCATCGACACGCGCACGATGTAAGGCGACTTGGTGGTGATGATCGAGGTCGCCGCATTCATGTCGACCATGAATTTCTTCGCCTCGGCCGAGACGCCCGACGCGCCGAGCGCTTCCGGCGTCAGCGTGAAGCCGGCGAGAATGTCGACCTTGTCGCGCACCACAAGCTCTTGCGCGAGTCGCTTGGCGACATCCGGGTGGGGACCGCCCGTGTCCTTGCGGATGATGACGATCTTCTTGCCGGCGACGGTGTCGCCGTGCTGCTTCATGTAAAGCTTGATGCCGTTGTCGATCTGCGTCGCCGTGTCGGCGAACTGGCCGGAAAAGGCGCCGATCACGCCGATCTTCACCGTCCCTTGCGCATTCGCGCCGGCCGGCAGCAGCGCCATTGCGGCCAGACTCAATCCGGCCAAAAGCGTACGTTTCATCTGAAAACCTCCCCGAAGTTATTCTCTCGTTGCGGCGAGAATGCCTTAGCCCGCGCGCAAAGAAAAGCGCCGCGGAAATGACCCGCGGCGCATCTTGTCGCTATCGTCAGCTTGGTCTGGCCCGTTTCCGGGATTTGCTTGGCTGTTTTGGGACCGCTGTGAAACGGCCCAACCAACTCACATCAATGAGACCGTAGCCTGCTCGTACTGGCCGGCGCCGAGATTGCCGTCCGGGAAGATGCCGCGCTCGGCGATCCACTCGCGCGATTCCCTGAAGACTTCCGGCGTGTAGGGCTCAAACACCAGCCGTTCGCCGGGGCCCCAGCGCCGCGTATCCATCTTGGCGTGGAAGCGCTCGGGGAATTCCTTCTTGTAGTAGTGCGTGTAGAGCTCCGGCCGCAGGTCGATGTCGCGTTGCGCGCGGCGCAACGCGGCGAAGAACTTGCGCAGATCTTCCTGATCCGGATTGCCGTGGATCATCGTCGCCATCATGAACGTGGTGTCGATCACCTTACGGAAGCCGAGCTGCTCCGCGAAGTAATACGGACCGCTGAACAGGTTGACCGCCGGCGCGGTGCCGTCGATGAGCTTTTCCATGCGCGCGAACAGCATGCCGTCCGAATAGACGAGGTTGATCTCTTCCGGCTTGAGGAATTGCTCGATCGCCTGGATGGTCGCGTAGTGGCTGCCGGACTGGTAGCCGACCGACACCGGCACGCCGACGAGATCGGCGGGCGTTTTGATCTTGCTGTCGGGTGCAACGAAGACGCCGGCCGGCGACACCGAATAGAGATCGCCGTAAAGCTTGCCGTGACCTTTCGAGGCGGCGACGTTCACCGTCCAATGGCAGGCGCAGGAAACGTCCGACTTGCGGCCGGCTTCGAGCGATTGCATGGCGCCGACCTTGTCGCCCTTGTCGTGGTGCTTGCCGTCGGTGGACTTCACCATTTCGCGGAATTCGTAGTCGAGGCCTTCGTCTTTGAAGTAGCCCTTTTCTTCGGCCACCCACTCTTGCAGCCGGAAGTGCGGTTCGATGATGAATTTCGCCATGGTCTCCTCCTTGTGTGATTCTGATGTCAGCGCGATTCAGATGCTGTCATTCCGGGGCGCGGCCGAAAGGCCGCGAGCCCGGAATCCATAACCCCGGGGCTGCGGAGTATGGATTCCGGGTCCGGCGCGGAGCCTGCGCCCGGACGGCGCGAAGCGCCGATCCGGGTGCGCCGTCCCGGAATGACAGCGGAAATGTTTGAGCCATTCTTTTCTTCATAGTCAGCAGCAATCGTGCACGTGGCCTTCCCCGTGCTCGGCGACGCGCCGGGCGCGGATCATCTTCACGTGATCGTCCATGAGCGCGCGGGCGCCGCGGGCGTCGCGCATCTCGATGAGGTCGGTGAGTTGCGTGTGAATGTCGAGGATGTGCCGCGCGAGCTTCGGCGTGGCGGTCGCGTTGCGGCGCGGCCACGACACGTGCTCGAGCGAGATCAGTTGCACGACGATGACGCGATTGTGCGAAGCTTCCGCCACCGCGAGATGGAAATCGCGCGACAGCCGCGTGAATGCGTCGAGGTTGCCGATCTCGGCCTCCGCCTCGCGCAACAGGCGGTGCAGCTTGGCGATGTCTTCCGCCGTCGCATTCTCGGCGGCAAGTTCAGCGCCGAGCGTCTCGATGGCGCGCTGCGCGTCCATGATTTCGGTCGCCGAGACGCCGGTGAGATCGAGTTGCACCGCCAGCGCTTCCGCGAACAAGCGCGGATTGCCCTGCGCAATGCGCGCACCGCCGCCTTTGCCCATGCGGATTTCGACGATGCCGAGCGCTTCCAGCGTGCGCAGCGCGTCGCGCGCGACGATGCGGCTGACGCCGAAGCGCGCCGCCAAATCTTTTTCCGTGCCGAGGAAATCGCCGGGCTTGAGCTTCTTGCCAAACAGCGCGTCGCGCACCTCGGCGACGATCTGGTTCGACAGCGACGAGGAGCGGCCGGCAAAAATAATGCGCGCGGTCAGATGGCCGCTCATGCGGACGGGCTCTCTCTCGATCTTGCGAGCCGCGGCGCGTGCCATGCCGGCC
>DASUKT010000300.1:0-35001 GCA_036278575.1 Pseudolabrys sp.
GTCAGCTTTGGCGGCAAACCGGCCGCCTTTTTTTCCGCCTCCGCCATGCGCATGTCGCGGTTTTCCTGCGACATCACACGCAGCGCGGTCCCCAACGGGGTTCCGTAACGTTCGGCCTGTTGCAGGGCCATACAGACTGACTTTACGCCTTCCAGATCGGTGCGCTTCGCCAGATTTTCATAAGCCTGGCGCCGGTCCGGCAGATAGGACAGCTCCGCCGTCGTCAGGGTGATCTCCTCGGCCAGAGCAACGGACTGTGAGCCGATCTCCTCGCTCACCCTGCGGAAGGCCGCCTCGACTGACATGCCCGACTCGACGCAAATCAGCAGCAGATCGAGCGTGTCCGGAAAGGCGCGTTTGATCGACAGTTGCCTGCGCTGAATACGGTTGCGCAAAAATATCAGCGGCAGATGCATGCCGATATAAGTTGCGGCGATGCAGATGCCGACTTTCACCATCATCGGCTGCTTCAATTCGAGAATAAGAAATACGTACGCCGTGGACGCGGCAAGCATCAGGATCGGCGTTACCATGCGGAAAAACAGATACGTGACGTAGGGAGCATTGCCCCGATAGCCCGCCTGAATGAGCTTCAGCTTGGCCTCTTCCTGACCGACCCATTTGCTCAGGTTGAAGCTATCAACGATCTTCTGCACGTACTGCTTCGGGGATTGCCGAAGGCTGACCTTCTGACCTTGCGCGAGACGTTCGCGTTCGCGCTGGCGGATCTTCTCGCGTTCCAGCGCCACCGCTTTCATGCGCTTGCCGAGCGTGTCCGGAGAATACAGCGGCATTGCCAGCGTCAATACGGTCGCGACCGCGGCGAGCGCGGCAAACGCCATCGTCAGCGTGTTTACATCCAGTGAATTGGCGATTTGCTCAAACATTTGCAGATGGTCAGAAATCGAAGTTGATCATTTTCTTCATCACGATAACGCCCATCGACATCCACACGGCCGCGCCGGCAAGCATCAGGCGGCCGAACGGATCCGTCCACAACAGCGAGATGTACTGCGGGCTTGTCAGATAAACGAGCGTCATAACGGCGACCGGCAGACAGCCGATAATGCCCGCGGATGCTTTCGCTTCCTGTGACATCGCCTGGATCTTGCCTTTCATCTTTTTGCGGTCGCGCAGAACGCGTGAAAGATTTCCCAGCGCCTCCGCCAGATTGCCGCCCGCTTTCTGCTGAATTCCGATCACGATGCCAAAGAAGTTCGCTTCGGGAACCGGCATCTGCTCGTAGAGCTTGCCGCAAGCCTCACCGAGCGGCAGCCCGATCGCCTGCGTTTCGATGATCGTGCGAAACTGCGATTTCAGCGGCTCGGGCGCATCCACCGTGATCATCTTCAAACAATCGAGCAATGGGAGCCCGGCCTTGATACCGCGCACAATGATGTCAACCGAATCCGGAAAGGCGTTGAGAAACTTGGATTCCCGGCGCTTTTTGAGAAAGCGGAGCATCCAGAACGGAAAGCCGAACGCGCCGGCGAACCCCAAGCCCGCGCTCGGCATCAGGCCGGCGCCCATCATTAGCGGCAACGCGAAAAACACGAGGCCCATGCCGGCCGAGATCATTATAAACTGCTGTTTCGACCAACTGAGGCCGGCCTGCACGATACGCATCGATAGCGAGACGCGCCGTTCTTTTTTGCTGCGTTCTTCCAGCTGCTTAAGCGTGCCTTCGATTTCATCGCGGCGCGAGCGTTGCTGCACGCGCTTCGTGCGCACGACTGGGTCTGGCTTCGCGATACTCGCCATCCGCCGCTCTGCCTGGCGTTCGCCGGACAGCAGAGGATAAATGAAAACCCAGGCGATTCCGCCGACGGCAGCGGCAGCCAGGAAAAACAATGCAAATTGCTGCATGGCTGCCCTTCGTCAGGCCTTCATGGCTTCGTTGCTGGCCTCGGCGGCATCAAGCGCTGCGGCGAGACGCTGCTCCTCTCCGTAGTAACGGGCACGATCCCAGAACTTCGGACGTCCGATGCCGGTCGCACGGTGACGTCCAATGATGTTTCCGTGGGCATCCTCACCCGTGATGTCGTAAACGAAGATGTCTTGCGTGGTGATGACATCCCCTTCCATTCCCACGATCTCGGTGACGTGCGTGATGCGGCGCGAACCATCGCGCAGGCGCGCCGCCTGAATGACAACGTCGATCGACGAGGTGATCATTTCGCGGATGGTGCGCGACGGCAGCGCGAAGCCGCCCATCGTGATCATCGATTCGAGACGCGACAGCGCCTCGCGCGGGCTATTCGCGTGCAGCGTGCCCATCGAACCGTCGTGGCCGGTGTTCATCGCCTGGAGCAGATCGAATGCTTCCGGTCCGCGCACCTCGCCGACGATGATGCGCTCGGGGCGCATACGCAGGCAGTTGCGCACCAGGTCGCGCATGGTGATCTGCCCTTCACCTTCGAGATTGGGCGGCCGCGTTTCGAGACGCACCACGTGCGGCTGCTGCAGTTGCAGCTCGGCGGCGTCCTCGCAGGTGATGATGCGCTCATCGTCGTCGATGAACTGCGTCAAACAATTGAGCAATGTGGTCTTGCCCGAGCCGGTGCCGCCGGAAACAAGCGTGTTGACGCGCGTGCGCCCGATGATCCGCAAAATCTCCGCGCCATGCGGCGTGATGGTTCCAAATCGGACAAGCTGATCGAGGGTCAGCTTGTCCTTCTTGAATTTGCGGATGGTGAGCGCCGGCCCGTCGATCGCCAGCGGTGGCACGATGGCATTGACGCGCGAACCATCCGGCAAGCGTGCGTCGCAAATCGGCGACGCTTCGTCCACGCGCCGGCCGATTTGGCTGACGATGCGTTGGCAAATATTGAGGAGCTGCTGGTTATCGCGGAAGCGGATGCCGGTGCGCTGGATTTTGCCCTTGACTTCGATGTAAACCGTGCTCGAGCCGTTCACCATGATGTCGGCGATGTCGTCGCGCGCGAGCAACGGTTCAAGCGGGCCGAATCCGAGAACATCGTTGCAGATATCGTCGAGCAATTCCTCCTGCTCGGAGATCGACATCACGACGTTTTTGATCGCGATAATCTCATTGACGATGTCGCGGATTTCTTCACGCGCGGAATCGGCGTCGAGCCGCGCGAGCTGCGCGAGATCGATTGCCTCGATCAACGCGCCAAAAATCATACCTTTGGTCTGATAATAGCTCTCGGAATGGCGTGATTCGGCCGATGAAGACGGAGGTTCGGCGCTCGGAGGTGTTTTGCTTTGAACCGGCGCCGGGACGAGCGGCGCGCCGAGCCCGTCAGAAGGCATTGGCGCTCTCCCGGACTCGATCGGGGGAGCGGCCGGCGAAGGAGGCGGCGGAGCCGATGCCGCCGCAACAGGCGCCGGTTGCGGCACAACCGCCGCGGCAGCCGTAGAGTTCGTACGCTTGCCGAACACGATTTCAGTCCCCGCCCGGTTCCTAACCTTGCCGTTTCATGAATTTGCCCAGCAGCGGAGACAGCAATCCGCCGCGTGACGCTTTCGGTTCGCTTCGGCCGGTCAATGCCTGCGCGAGCAGCCGAAACATCTCCGCGCTTTTGTGCTTGGCGGAAACCTCCGCAATCATTTGCCCGTTGTTGGCCGCCGTTCCAAACATCTGCGGCTCGAATGGAATGACCGCAAGCGGCTGGTCTTCCAGGGCTTTGGCGAAATCGGCCGGCGAAATTTCCGGCCGTTTCGGCACGCCGACTTGATTGAGACAATAGAATGGGCGGTGATCATTCGGACGCGCGGCGCGCAAATAGTCCGCCAGATTTTTGGCGTTACGCAGGTTTGCCAGATCGGGACCGGCGACGATCAGAATCTCATCGGCGCTCACCATCAGCCGCTTCGTCCACCCGGCCCATTGATGCGGCACGTCAAGCACGACGCATGGAATGGTTGAGCGCAGCGAATCGAGAATGGAGTCGAACGCCTCGGCGCCGAAGTCGTAAACACGATCGAGCGATGCCGGCGCGGCCAGCAGGCTCAAATGATCGGTGCATTTCGACAGCAGGCGGTCGACGAAAGCCGTATCCACGCGATCGGGCGAGAACACCGCGTCGGCAATGCCCTGCGGCGGATCCTGATTGTAGTCGAGACCGGCCGTACCGAAGGCAAGATCGAGATCGGTAACGACCGCATCGATTGAAAGGTCGCGCGCGATGGCCCAGCCCACGTTATGGGCAACCGTCGATGCACCGACGCCGCCCTTGGCGCCGACGACGGCAATAATGCGCCCGATGGGCTTGGCGTCCGTTGTCGAATACAGACCGCAAATGGCGCGTACAATATCGAGCGTGCCGACCGGGGCCATCAGGTATTCGCTTACGCCACGCCGCGTCAGCTCTCGATAGAAGGTGACATCATTGATCCGGCCGATGGCGATGACGCGCGTCGTGGCGTCGCAAACTTCCGCGAGCTGGTCGAGCCCCGCCAGGATATCCTCGGCGCGCCTGTCCGACTCGATGATGATCACGTTGGGCGTCGGCGAACCGCGATAGGTTTCGGCTGCGGCCATGGTGCCGCCCATTTGAATCTTGACGTGGGCCTTCGCAAGCCGGCGATCTTCGCCGGCCGATTGAACCGCCGCCGCCGTTTCCACCGTTTCGCAGAAAGCTTGAATTGAAACCCGCGGCGCCGGAGCAATGTGCTCGTCGTTGCGGATCGCTTCCGCCGGCACAGCCGGGGTGTGCGCAGTGACTGCGACTTGCTCTGCTTGTTTGCTCATTTGCCGAGATCGCTGATTTTGCCTTTGTCGATGCCGTCGTAAGTGCCGCTCGGGCTTGTGCCTTTGCGGTATTTGTCGAGCACAACCGAGCGGCGCGGCTCATAAGCCGGCGTTTCGCCACGCGGCTGCACCAGGTCGGTTGGCTCGTCGATCATGGCGGCGAGATTGCGCTGGTATGCGCAGCCGAAATTCCAGTACTGGTGGTTGTCGTTGTAACCATCGTCGGCGGTCGGGCCGAGATCGTCCGGCCACAATCCGCAAGGGCCCGCCTCTGCCGTCAGCTTCAGATAGTTGAGTCTGATCGCCGCCAAGGATGTAGGCGGCGAACGATAACCGCGGACGTAAATGGCTTTTGAGGGCACGCCGACCGCCGCCAATATCGAGCGAATCTCGTGCAAGCTGTCCGCTGCCGCGCGGCTCGTCGCTCCGCCGCGAGGGACCTCGATTACGACTCCGCTCGAGCCTTGACGATTCCATTCCTGTCCAAAGGCAAGGACATCCGCACGCTGAGCCGGCGTAAGACCGCCGCGGCGGGCGCTCAAAAATACTTCGACCGTCTGCCGTCCTTCCTTGAGCGTAATCGGATGGCGCAAGCGATAGTCTTCGGGATAACTGCTTTGCGTCTCGCCCGGCGAGTAGCACCCGGCCAGCAAGGCCGCGATGCCGCCGATTGCGAGCACACGCGCGATGCTTTTGCCGGCAGGACCGGCGATCGCCAGTCGGAATTTGATCATTGATCGTCTCCTGACGCGGTCAATCGAGGATGAAGCCGTAGTGGCCATGATAGAGATGCGGATCGGCCGGGCCGCCGTTGGTGCCGTAGATCCTGTTCAAGCGGCCGAGCAGGATGCTGCTCGGATCGGATGGATCGGCAAAGCCATCGTCAGGGCGCGACAGCTTCTTCTGCGCGACGGCGTGCACGATGTAGGGCGTGACGATAACGACCAGCTCCGTCTGATTGTTGATGAAGTCGCGGCTCTTGAATAAGGTCCCGAGAACCGGCAGTTGCATCAGACCCGGCACGCCGGCAATGGCCTGTTTCGTCTGCTCCTGGATCATTCCGGCAAGCGCCAGCGATCCGCCCGAGGGAATCTCCACCGTCGTTTCAGCGCGCCGCGTCGTAATCGAGGGAATGGTGATCGACGTGTTCGAGCCGGTCGGCTGGATGCTGATCGCATTTTCCTGCGACAAGTCGGACACTTCCGTCATGACTTTGAGGCTGATGCGCCCTTCGGTCAGAACGACCGGCGTGAACACCAGGCTCACACCAAACTTCTTGTAATCGATCGACTGTTGGCAGATGACGTTGGGCGGCGGGCTGCACTGCAATCCGCTGGGAATCGGGAAGTTGCCGCCGGCGAGGAAGCTGGCGGTTTCGCCGGAGATCGCGGTCAGATTCGGTTCGGCCAGGGTCCGCATTACGCCGGCGCGATCCATGGCTTGCAGGACCGCGGTAATGTTGTTGCCGCCGGACAGGAAATTTCCAAGGCTCGAGCTGCCGATAAGCGTGTTGCTTGGCGCCGTACCGGATGCGGAGAACGCATTATTGGTGCTGAGAACTGCGGAACCGAAGCCCGCGCTAAAATTGAAATTGATTCCAAGCTGCTTGAGAATATCGCGCCGGACCTCGGCGACGGTTACCTTCAGCATCACCTGATCGCGGCCGCGGACGGTAATTCCGTTGACCACTTTGGCGTCGCCGCCGGCCAACTGAACCGCAAGATCGTAAGCGTGCTGCGCTTCCGCAGGGCTCGCCGCTGTGCCGGAAAGCATGATTCCGGTGCCGACGCCCTCGATGTGAATATCTGCGCCAGGCATCGTCTTCTTCAAAGCAGCGCGCAGACCGTTCAAGTCGCGCGTGACGGCTATATCGAAGCCGGCGATCTGGTGACCCTTGGCATCGAAAAAGAAAATGTTGGTTTGGCCTACTGTCACGCCGATCATGTAAACGCGGCGTGACGAGCGGATGACTGCATTGGCGACTTTCGGATCGGCGACCAGTACGTCCTTGATGTCCGCCGGCAGATCGATCGCGACCGACTTGCCGATTCCGAGCGCAATGAACCGGGATGTCGCCTCACTCGCTGCGACATGAACGGCGGGCACAAGCGCATCGGCCGCCGGTGCCGGAACGGTTGGCGCGAGCCCGGACGCGGCTATAAATGCCGCGAGAATTGCTGTGCGGATCGATGGCCGTTTCGCCATATCGCGATGTCCCCTCAAATTATCACTTGGTCGAAGACGTAGTGCTCACCCCGAAGCGAACCATGTTCACGGAACTCCCGCGCCCATTCAAACTTTCCAAGGCATCCGTCGATTGCGGCCGGTCCTGTGAAAGATCGGTCATGCTGCGCAACGCAAGGGAAAGCGTGCCGAGTTGGCGGGCAAGCGCGAGCGACTCGGCTTGCCGTTGGGTCAGCTCGAGCGTGGCGGTCTTGCCAACCACGACCTTCTGCCCGTTTTTTTCCTGGATGGTTTGGTCGATCGCCAGAACCCGGACATCGCCGAGGATCGTCTCGCTCGTGTCGCCGCCGTTCGCCGACTTGTCTCCACCTTTGCCCCGCCGCGTGAGAATGACGTCGACGTGGTCGTTCGGCAGGATGAAGCCGCCGGCGCCGGTTTCAGCCGATATTTGGGTCGAAATGGCGCGCATTCCGCTCGGCAGAATGGCGGCCATAAAGCCTGAGCCTTTCGCGTCGACCAGTTTTGCCTCGCGGATCGGCTCGCCGCTGACGAACGACGAACGCGCCATCGATCCGGTCAGTTTTTCGATCGCGTGTGGACGGTCCGACTTGCGAATAAAATTGCTGCTGGAGGCACTCGCGGGCCAGCTCTGCCATTTGACGTCCTGCCCGGTAATCGCCTGTCCGAGCTGGATGTCGGTTTTGGCAACGAGAATGTCGACGGTGTCGGCCTTGGCCTGGACGGGGGCCGGCGGTTTATGCGACTTGCTGGCCAGCAGAGCGGCAACGCCGCCGGCGGCCAAGGCTACGGTCAGGACGACGAGACGCGCGGCTTTCATTACGCTTCACTTTCCCAATACGTGACGGCTTGCCCGCCGTGACGAGGAGGAGGAGCTGCAAAACGCAGCTCTTTGAAGTTGATTTCACCATTGAAACGTCAAGGTATGGTTAAGAAGCAGTATCGAAATCGCGTTAATGTTTCGTTGCGTGGCCTTACGCCGCTGGGCGAGGCTTAGACGCTAAAAACGGCCATCCATTCCGTGTGCGGATAGACGAAAAGGGCTGCGATCGCGAGGGCGATTCCGTAAGGTACGCCCTCCCCTTTCTCGTGCAGTCGGGTGATCCATGCCTGGCGCGCCAGCATGGCCGGCAATGGGAGAAAGCGAAATTGAATAAGCAGCAGAGTCAAAGCGCCACCGAGCAAGGAGGCGTAGATGAGATATTCCGGCAGATATTCAAATCCGAACCAAAGTGTTGTCGCGGCCGCAAGCTTCGCATCCCCGCCTCCGATCCAGCCGCGCGCGAAAAACACAAACGTAACCGCAAGGACCAAAGTGGCGGCACCCACGTGCCAACCTATGGCGGTCAAGCTCATACCGCCCGCAATCGCGAGCAACGCAAAGCCACCTGCAAGCGCTAAAGAGATGCGGTTCGAAATGGTCATCGTCAGCAGATCGCTCGATGCGGCGAACGCCATCAGGGTGGGAAACAGGAGCAACTTCACTAAATCGAGCACCATCATCCCACCTTTATCCTGCGAGGCATGCCGATCGCGAATCGCGCAAGGAAGATTAGTTTGGCCGGGATTGCATTTCGGTTAGCGTTCGCCGGCGGCCCTCCGGCGGTCAAACTCCAGCGCTTGAAGAACCCGCACCGCAAATAAGAAGGCTCCGGTCGGTTGACCGGAGCCTTCTTTCATAATTCAACCCTTTGTTACGGGGCGATTGCGTTCGACACCTTCTCGAAGGTGGCATTCAGATTGGTGCCGAGGGTCTGTACGACCGCGATAATGGCAACCGAAATGCCGGCGGCGATGAGGCCATACTCGATCGCGGTGGCGCCCGAGTCGTTCTTCAGAAAACGCGCAACAAGCTTCTTCATAGATAGGCTCCTTGGATCCACACGTGGCTGTCTGAGCTGGTCTGCCTCCGGAGTACGTCCGGCTCGCATCTGACCATGACGCACCGTAGCGCTCACCCATTGCGGTGAAGTTAATGGTGTCGCAGAAAGTCCCGGTATTTCAGGAGCATGGCAACGTAGTTAACAAACGCCGTACGGCGAAAGCGAAGGGTTAATGAACCGTTGTTCGCCTGACGGCCCAATAAAGCTTACCGACTGCTAATATCGCTCAATACGAAATACGATAATCTTGATCTTAGACAGATTTATATTTCTCGAAAGCTTTTTCAGCGCGGTCGATCGCAGCCGCGAGACGGCTGCCATGGAGGTCCGCGCGAGGCCGGTCCGTCAGTTCCCCGGACCAGACGCCGGAAAGAGCCGCGTGCGCGAGACCGTACGATTTGCACTTCATTCACCTAGTTTGCACTTCTTTCATCTATTTACTGGCAAATGAGCCCTTGAGTTCATGCCGTTGTGACGGCCGCATTCATTGCGTAGCGCGGGAGATTTCGATGGCGCCTAAGTTGAAGCATCGCTGGCAGGGTTTTCGGCTGCTGTGCCTAGTGGGGATCGCCGCTCTTTCTTTCGGCACAACGGCGGCTTGGGCAGATACCGTCACGATCAAGCTCGACCAGGCGCAGATAATGCAACTGCCGGACAAGGTCGCGACCATCGTAATCGGCAATCCGTTGATTGCCGACGCCACGCTGCAACCGGGCGGAATCCTCGTAGTCACCGGTAAAGGCTATGGCGCGACTAATTTGCTCGCGCTCGATCGCGACGGGCATGTGGTCCTCAGCAGAACGGTCGAGGTGTTGGGGCCGACAGGCAAGGACGTCGTGACCGTTTATAAAGGAGTCGACCGGGAGTCCTACAGCTGCTCGCCGAAATGCGCCCCGCGCATCACGTTAGGCGACGCACCGGCATTCTTCGGAACCACCATCGCGCAAACAGGTTCGCGCAACGGACAGGCCGGCTCCGCCAAATAGGCGCGCAAGGACAATTTAGCGGCAGGCCCGTTGCACGCCTTGGTGGTTAGCGATTGCTTACCGGGTCGACTTTGCTTCGATCCAGTGCCGGCAACCTTTCAACAACCCGTGTTTGATAGAAATTTGCCGGATACGCGAGCATTTGCGCGCTCGAGATGATTGGCATGTTGAAGATCATAAGGGCGAAAATCATGGCCGGAACGCGCCGGTTGCGGGGCGCCCGCGCAGCGCGACAGTTCGCGCGCAACCAGAAGGCAATCGCCGCGGTCGAATTTGCCTTCATTGCGGCGCCGTTCTTTGCATTGCTGTTTGCGATCATAGAGACGGCTCTCGTTTTCTTCGCGCAACAAACCTTTGAATCCGGCATGGCGGAGGCGGGGCGCCTGATCATGACCGGGCAAGCGCAAACGGATCCCGATTTCACCGAAGATAAATTCAAGCAGACAATCTGCGATCAAACGTTCCTGCCCAACTGCATGGAGTCCATCTCCATCAGTGTGCAGGCGTACAATGGATTTAGCTCTGCCTCTCAGAGCCCTCCGCCGATGAAGGATGGAAAGGTCGATACGGACAAACTGCCGTTTGTACTGGGCGACCCCGGTAGTGTCGTCGTGGCGCAGGCTTACTATCAATGGCCGATCGTTGTGCCCTTGCTCGACGATCTCGCCAATCTGAACGGCAATCAGCGCCTGTTGGTTGCAACCTCTGTCTTCCGTAACGAGCCCTACCAGTGATGAACCCGTTCCCCAACCCTCGGTCGATCCACACCCTGCGCAACCTTTGGCAGGATCGGCGCGGCATTTCGGCCGTCGAATTTGCGCTTTTGCTGCCGATCATGATCTCCCTCTATCTTGGCGGAGTCGAACTTACCGAGGGTCTGAGCGTGCAGCGGAAGGTGACGCTCACGGCTAACGCGCTCGTCAACCTGACGGCGCAGTCAACCGCCCTCAGCGACAACAGCACGCCCAATACCGACGACATGAATAACATCATGGCGGCTGCTTCAGCGGTCATGTATCCGCATAGTGCCGATAACATGACGGCTATCGTCTCTTGCCTGAAAATCGATCCGGACACCAAGCAAGCGACGGTGAAGTGGAGCGTACCGTTTCCCTCAACCGGTTCGGGCCACGCAGTAGGATCGATAATTGCAGTCAATTCCGATCTTGCGGGCGGCAATGCAAATCTGCTGCTCAGTGAGGTTACCTACCCGTACACGCCGCCTGTCGGCTACACCATCACCGGCACGATGAACATATCGGACAAAATGTACATGGCGCCGCGCATCTCGCCGCCGACGTTCGACGGAACGTCCTGCACGTCCTGATCGCGTCAGCGAATCGGAAGCGATGTCGTCGATTTGATCCGCTCCATCGCAAAACGCGACGTCACGTTCTTCAAAGGCACCGTTGCGATCAGCTGCTTGTAGAACACGTCATAGCCCTGAATGTCGGGCACGACCACACGCAGCATGTAGTCGACGTCGCCGGCCATCCGATAGAACTCCATCACCTCCGGCATCGCGCCGACCACCTCGGCAAATTTGGTGAGCCATTCGCGCGAGTGATCGCCGGTTTCCACGGAAACAAACACCGTGATGCCAAGGCCGACCTTTTCCGGGTCCACCAGCGCCACGCGCCGCGTAATGACGCCGTCGGCTTCCAGCCGCTGCAGACGCTTCCAGCACGGTGTTGACGAGAGCCCCACGCGCTGACCGATCTCCGCGACGGACAGCGAGGCATCCTGCTGGACCACAGCCAGAATCTTCCGGTCAATGGTATCCATTCTGCTGGCCCCTCGCGTTTTGGAAGGAATATCTATGTCTTGCTTCATCGTAGTATAATATGCTTATTTATTCGCGATGCCTGTGTTTATAGAGAAAGAAATTCTAATTCAAGAGCAATGTTCTGTCATCGTGAACGGGGCACCTCCGCCGGGACGTCATCCATGAAAAAATCTTCCGCTTTTATCGCACAAACGCTGGCCGCCTTTTTTACTCTGACGCTGGCAACAATGCTCGCCGCTGCGCCGGCAGCCGCGGAGCCCCTGGTCTCGCCCGCCTGGCTGAAGGCTCATCTCGGCGAATCAAATCTGGTCGTGCTCGACATCCGCTCGGCGATCGACGGCAGCAAGCCCGAGACCTTTGCGCAGGGGCACATTCCCGGCGCGGTGCACAGCGACTACGACAAGGCCGGCTGGCGCGTGACGCGCAACAACGTGCCGTTCATGGTGCCGACGGTGCCCGAACTGGAAAAGCTCATCGGAGATCTCGGCATTGACGAGAACAGCCATGTTGTTGTGATGCCGTCCGGCGTGAGCGTGCTCGACTTCGGCTCGGCCGCGCGCACGTACTGGACACTGAAATATGTCGGCGTGCACAACGTCTCGATTCTCGACGGCGGCTTCGCCGCGTGGAAGGCGGCTGGCTATGCAGTCGAGAAGGGCCCCCATGCGCCGTCGCCGACGATTTTCACCGCAAAGCTCGACAAGAGCATCCTGATCGAGGCGCCTGAAGTCGACACGCTTCGGCAATCAGGTAAGGCAACGCTCGTCGATGCGCGCCCCGCGTCGTTCTTCCGCGGAAAAGAGAAGGCGCCTGCGGCGAAAGCTTATGGCCACATTCCCGGCGCGCAGGATATCGATAGCGCCCGCTTTTATGATGTGACTGCCAACAGACTGAAGCCGAAAGCAGAGCTCGAGAAAATCGCCGCGGCGGTGCCGGCGGACAAACCGGCCGTGGCCTATTGCAACACCGGACACTGGGCGGCCACCGACTGGTTCGTGCTGCACGAATTGCTCGGCCGCACCAATGCACGCCTCTATGCCGGCTCGATGGTGGATTGGACCAGCAATGCAAGCCGGCCGGTTGCGTCATCGCGCACCAAGTGGGACGATCTCCTGAAAGTGCTTGGTCTCGGCTCGTAAGCCGAACCGTGCAAGGGGCTTTGAAGCAATGACGACCGCCACCGTTACCGCGCCGCAATCCGCGCGCGCGGGCGATATCGATCTGCTGTTTCTGGCGACGGCCCTGCTCGCGACAGGGGTTCTCATTGCGCTGGTGCTGCTCGATCATCAGCCGGCGTCTGCCGCCCTGATTGCCGGCGGCTTCGGTCTCGGCGTCGCATTCATGTGGGCGGAGTTCAGTTTCACCGCATCGTGGCGGCGCTTTTTAACGCGCGGCGATGCCGGCGGATTGCTCGGTGGCCTTATTGTGATTGCGGTCGCGGCCGTCGCGATCGTGCCGGTTGCGGCGCTTGTGCCCAAATTCGGCGGTGCGATCGCGCCGCTTGGGCCTTCGCTCGTCGTTGGCGCGTTCACCTTCGGCGTCGGCATGCAGCTTGCGAACGGTTGCGGCTCGGGCACGCTTTACACGGCAGGCGGCGGTTCCGGGCGCATGCTGATCGCGCTGCTCTTCTTCATTATCGGCAGCGTGTTCGGCAGCCTTTCGCTGCCGGCGTTCCTCGATCTCGGCGGCATCGATCCCGTCTTGGCATCAAAGTATTTCGGCCCGTGGGGCGGGCTGACAGTGACGCTCGCAAGCATTGTGCTTGCCGCCGCCATCGTCATCGCGGTCGCACGCAAGCGCGGCGGCTCGATCGTGCCGCGCACAGGCATGATCATCGGCGGCATCGCCATCGGCCTTTTATGCATCGCGGTGTTCGCCGCCGGCGGTCACCCGTGGAGCGTGACGTTCGGCTTTACCGTGTGGGGCGCCAAAGCGGCCACCGCGCTCGGCTTCGATCTCTCGCACGCGACGTTCTGGACCTGGCCCGGACCGAAGCACGCGCTTGAGGGCTCGATACTGTCCGACACGTCGAGCCTGACC
The DNA here is from genome assembly GCA_036278575.1 of Pseudolabrys sp. GTDB lineage: Bacteria > Pseudomonadota > Alphaproteobacteria > Rhizobiales > Xanthobacteraceae > Pseudolabrys. The sequence goes on from DASUKT010000300.1 coordinate 13,615, forward strand.
GACTTCGGCATGATTTTCGGCGCCATGGCGGCAGCGGCGGCGAGCCGGCCGTTCGCGCGCACCGCCTGGCCGCCGGCGAAATCGCTGCTCGCCACGGCGGTCGGCGGCTTGCTGATGGGATGGGGCGCGCGGCTCGGCTTCGGCTGCAACATCGGCGCCTTCGTCGGCGGCGTCTCATCCGGCTCGCTGCACGGCTGGATCTGGTTTCTGGCGGCGCTTCCCGGCTGTCTGATCGGCATCCGGTTGAGACCGCTGTTCGGGCTTTCCAAGGATTAGCCCATGCGTCTCACTTATATGGTCGTCATCGTGCTCGCGCTGGCTGCGGTCGTGTTCGATCATCTCTCGAGCCCGTCGAGCGGGCGCGCCGTCTCGCCGGAAGACTTCATTGGCGCCTGCGCACCTTGCGGCGCACCTTGCCCGTCCGCGAAATGACGCGATTTTCCATCTTCGCCGTGAGACAAATTCTGTAAGATGGTCCGATGGACCTCGGCCTTTCAAAGGACGAACTTGACCTCCGGGCACGCGCCCGCACGTTTGCCGATCGCGTGGCGCGGCCGCGCGCCGCGGCCATAGACCGCGACGAGCAATATCCATGGGACATCGTGACGGCGCTGGCGGAAGCCGGCTTCACGGGCATGACCATCCCGAAGGATCTGGGCGGGCAAGGGCGATCCTTTCTCGATGCCGTGCTGGTGACTGAGGAGATGGCGAAGGCCTGCACGGTGACCTCGCGCATCGTGGTCGAAACCAACATGGGCGCGATCTCGACCGTGATGGCCTACGGCACCGGCGAGCAGAAGCGCCTCGCCGCCAAACTCGTGCTTGCGGGCGACAAGCCCGCCATCTGCATCACCGAACCGGATGCAGGCTCGGATGCCACGGCAATGACGACACGCGCCGAGAAGCGCGGGGACATATTCATCATCAACGGTCACAAGCACTGGATCACGGGCGCGGGCGTCTCGAAGCTGCATCTTATTTTCGCGCGCGTCTTTGGCGAGCGTGGCGAGGAGCTGGGCATTGGCGGCTTTTTGGCCGTGCGCGACGAGGCGAAAGGCTTGCGCGTTACAAAACGCGAAAAGACCATGGGCCTATGCGGCATGCCGGAAGGCGAGCTGACGTTTGAGAATCTTGAGGTGCCGGCCTCGATGGTTGTCATGCCGCCATCTGGTTTCCGGCGCGGCTTTGCCGAGCTGATGAACGCCTACAACAGCCAGCGCGTCGGCGCCGGAACGGTCGCCATGGGGGTTGCCGCCGGCGCGCTCGATCATGCGCTCGAATGGGTGAAAACGCGCGAGCAATTCGGCCGACCGATCGGCGAGTTCCAGGGCCTGCAATGGATGCTGGCCGATATGCAGACGCAACTCACCGCCTCGCGTCTGATGCTGTATGCCGCCGCGCGCTCGCGCGGTCCCGAGGGCAGCGCCTTTCCCGATCCGATGCTGGCCGCGCAGGCAAAGATTCATGCGGCAGAGACCGCGATCAGGATCGTCAATGACGCCTTGCAATTTTTCGGCGCGCGCGGCTACTCGCGCGACCTGCCGCTCGAACGCATGGCGCGTGATGTGCGCATGTTCACGATCGGCGGCGGCACCGCGCAGGTATTGCGTACGCTGGTCGCTTCCAAGATGCTGGGCTGGAAACTGCCGCAGACACGCGGCGGCTACTCGCCAAAACCATCGATGCGCGACGCCGCGGAGTAATCGATGCACCCTGCTTTTGCGAGCGCCGGCAAGGCGCAAGCGACACCAATCTGGTTCGTTACCACTCAAAACTATGAGTCAATAGGCAAGAAGCTCGGGGAGCACGAGCGTGCTTTCGCCCGCAATGCCGGCTTCGAACCAAAACCGGGGCGGCATCTGTTATTGGCGGGCGAGAAAGGCAAGCTTGCCGGCGCGTTGTTCGGGCTCGAGGTCGCCAACGATCCGGTAAAGGACCTCTTCAGACCGGGGCAGCTCGCGACTCTGCTTCCGCCCGGCACTTACTGTTTCGCCAATGCGCCGCACGATGCCCGGCTCGGTGCGCTTGCCTTCGCGCTCGGCTCTTATCAGTTCGCACGTTATCGCAAATCGGTAGAGCGCAAGACCCGACTCGTCCTGCCGGAAGCAGTGGATGCCAATGAATTAGGCGCAATTGCCGAGGGCGTGACGCTTGCGCGCGATCTCATCAACACGCCGTCGAACGATATGGGGCCGGCGGAGATCGAAGCCGCCGCACGCGCGTTGGCGAAAGCGCACGATGCAACGGCTCGCGTCATCTCCGGCGACAAGCTCGCGAAGGAATTTCCGCTCGTGCACGCGGTCGGCGCCGGATCGGCGCGCGCACCGCGGCTGATCGATGTGATCTGGGGGCGTGAGCGCGATCCGAAGATTACGCTCGTCGGCAAGGGTGTGTGTTTCGATACCGGCGGCCTCGACATCAAGCCGGATAGCGGCATGCTCAACATGAAGAAGGACATGGGCGGCGCTGCAACCGCACTCGCGCTTGCGCACATGCTCATGGCCCGCAAGGCAAAGATCAGGCTGCGCGTGCTCATTCCGGCGGTCGAGAACTCAATATCCGGCACGGCGTTTCGTCCGCGCGATATTTATCGCTCGCGCAAAGGCATCACAGTTGAAATCGGCAATACGGATGCCGAGGGCCGACTTGTGCTCGCCGATGCGTTGGCGCTGGCGGATGAGGAAAAGCCGGAGTTGATCATCGATTTTGCGACGCTTACGGGTGCGGCGCGCGTCGCGCTTGGGCCGGACGTGTCGCCGTTTTTCACCGACGACGATGCGTTGGCCGACGAGATGATGCGTCACGGCGCAGCAGAATTCGATCCGGTGTGGCGATTGCCGCTTTGGCGGCCCTACGAACAGATGCTCGATTCGAAAGTTGCCGATCTCAACAATGTCGGCGGCAGCCACGGCGGTGCGATCACGGCGGCGCTGTTCGTGCGCCGCTTTGTCGAGAACGCAAAAGCGTGGATGCATTTCGACGTCTTCGCCTGGACGCCATCGTCGCGGCCCGGCCGTCCTGAGGGCGGCGAATGCCAGACCGCGCGCGCACTTTACGCGTTGCTCGGGGAGCGATACTCTTGAATTGTTCATTGACTGCAATCGCTGTCATTGCCGGGCTTGACCCGGCAATCCATCTTCTCGTGAAGAATGGATGGATGCGCGGGTCGAGCCCGCGCATGACGCCAAAAGCTTATTCTTCCACCTCGAATCAAAAACTGATGTGAACATGGTCGCGCTCGATCCGCGCATCAATGCGTTCCGGCCCGAACTGGCGGCGAAACATTTGCAAGGACAGGTCGAGGCGACAAAATTCGTCGAAGGCACGTTCCGGCAAGTCGTCGAGCCGCAGGTCGCACTGCGGCGGCGTCCTTCCCACGATGCGCCGCTCGATACCGAAGCGCTGCTGGGCGAACGCGTGACCGTCTATGAGACGACCGACGAAGGTTGGGCATGGGGTCAGCTCGAAAACGATGGCTACGTCGGGTGGCTTTCGGCGGGCGCGCTCGATTCGATCGGCACCGCACCGACGCACAAAGTTTCAGCGCTGCGCACGCTTGGCTTTCCGGGCCCGGACATCAAGCTGCCGCCGATCGCAACGCTGCCGTTCGGCGCGCGCGTGGCGATCATAAGGCAGGATGAGCGTTTCGCTGTGACGGCTGCCGGTTTGCACTTGCCTGTCGTGCATGTTGCGCCGCTGAAATCGAAAGAAAAGGATTTTGTCGCGGTCGCGCAGCGCTTTCTCGGCACCCCCTACCTTTGGGGCGGCAAGACATCGCTCGGCATCGATTGCTCGGGCCTGGTGCAAGTTGCACTGCAAGCCGCCGGCCTCCCATGCCCGCGCGATAGCGACATGCAGGAGCTGGCGCTCGGGCGCGCTTCGTCCTTGGCCGACTTGAAACGCGGCGATCTCGTGTTCTGGAAGGGCCACGTCGCAATTGCGTGTGACGGCAAGACACTGCTGCATGCGAACGCGCACCACATGATGGTCGCGACCGAACCGCTGAAGGCCGCAATCGCGCGCATCCGAGCCACCGGCAGCGAGATCACGACTGTAAAGCACCTTTAAGTCATTGATATAGCATGAATTTGTTCCTTCTTGCAATGGAAACGAATTGCTTTATATTTTTCTATAGGAAAAGAAGAATGAAGCTTCAACGCCGTTCTCAGCCGGTCAGCGACTCCGCCATCGTCGCAAAAGCGACGATCCGCGCGGCCGAGCGGCTCGGCCTGACCAGCCGCGTTGTCGCGCGTGTTCTCGGCGTCTCCGAGGCGACGATCTCGCGGATGAGGACCGGCGACTATCCTCTCGCGGCAGGGCAAAAGCCGTTCGAGCTCGCGGTTATGTTCGTGCGGCTCTATCGATCGCTCGACGCTATCGTCGGCGGCGACGACAAGGTCGCGGGCGAATGGCTGCGCAATAAAAACACCGCACTCAATGCACGGCCGCTGGACTTGATTCAGTCGGTGACAGGACTTGTCAATGTCGTCCAGTACCTGGACGCTCGACGCGCTCTCATCTAGCGCGCGCAAGGCAGCCGGCCAGTGCTGGCGTTTTGTCGAAGCGCAGCATCACGTTTCGACAGCCAAGCTGACCGATAATTCCGATGAGCAGCGGCGGCTCGAATTGCTCATCGAAGACAGCAAGCCGGCTGTGCCGGAGGAGTGCCAGCATCTGAGCTATCTCCTCTACACGCCATTTCGCTACCGGCCCTATCCGATGGGATCGCGATTTCGTCGTGCGGGCTTCACACCCGGCGTCTTTTACGCGTCGGCTTTGGTCGAGACCGCCGCAGCGGAAATGACGTTTCACCGCCTTTTGTTTTTTGCCGAATCGCCTGATACGCCGTGGCCCACAAATGCGGCCGAGTATACGGGATTTTCCGTCGCTTATTCCGCCGCGCGGTCAATCGATCTTACCGGCCCGGCTTTCGTGAAACGACGCAAGGCCTGGATCCATCCGACGGATTACCAAGCCTGTCAGGATTTGAGCGATGCTGCGCGTGCCGCGCAAATCGACATCATCAAATATGAATCGGCCCGTGCGCCTGACCACGCCATCAACATTGCGATCCTGACCTGCCGTTCGTTTGCCAGCCCGAGCGAGATCGAGCGGCAAACATGGCGGATTTATCTCGCCGCATACGGCGCGCGCGTCATGCGCGAATTTCCCAGGATGGTGCTGGAATTCGATCGCATGGCGTTTTCAAACGATCCACGCATCGCGCAAATGAAATGGGAACGCGGGTGACCGGCGGTTGCGCGCTTCCTATTGCGCGACGACCCCTTCGCCCGCGGTTTCCAGATTGAACGCCGCCGCAAACAGCGCGCGGGTGTAATCGCTTTTCGGCGCTTTGAACAAGTCGGCCGCCGCTCCCTCCTCCACCACCTTGCCATTGCGCAACACGACGAGCCGGCTCGCGAGCGCTGCCACCACGCGCAGATCATGCGAGATGAACATGTAGGTCAGGTCTCGACGCCGCTGAAGATCGCGAAGCAGATCGACCATCTGCGTCTGAATGAGCATGTCGAGCGCGCTCGTCGGCTCGTCGAGCACCACGAACGTCGGCTCAAGCACGATAGCGCGCGCAAGCGCAATGCGCTGGCGCTGTCCGCCTGAAAATTCGTGCGGATATCGGTTGCGCGTTTCCGGATCGAGACCGACATCGCGTAGCGCGCCAATCACGCGCTCTTCGCGCTCTGCGCGCGACATATGCGGGTGGTGCACCCACATCCCCTCTTCGATGATATCCGCCACCGACATGCGCGGACTGAGCGAGCCATAAGGGTCCTGAAACACGATCTGCATGTCGTGCCGGAACGGGCGCATTTCCTTGAACTTCAGGCTCTGAATCGCCTTGCCAAGGAATACGATTGGTCCATCCGACGAAATCAGCCGCAGGATTGCAAGGCCAAGCGTCGTTTTGCCCGAGCCGGACTCGCCGACGACACCGAGCGTCTCGCCCTTGCGCAGCTGCACGCTGATGCCATCGACCGCCTTGATGTGGCCGACCACCTTGCGCAGCACGCCGCGCTTGACCGGAAACCAGACCTTGAGATCGTCCGTCTCAACGACGACCGGTGCATCCGGCCGCGGCGGCGCCGGATCGGGCTTCGGCTCGGCGGCAAGCAGCTGCCGCGTGTAGGGATGTTCCGGATTGGTATAGACCTGCTCGACGGGCCCCTGCTCGACGATATGGCCCTTGCTCATCACGCAAACCCGGTCGGCGAGCTTGCGCACGATGCCGAGGTCATGCGTGATGAACAAAAGGGACATGCCCATGCGTTGCTGAATGTCCTTCAGCAGCTTCAGAATTTGCGCCTGAACGGTCACGTCGAGCGCGGTTGTCGGTTCATCCGCGATCAAGAGATCGGGCTCGTTGGCAAGCGCCATGGCAATCATCACGCGCTGGCGCTGACCGCCGGAAAGCTGGTGCGGATAGGCGCCAAGGCGGCTCTCAGGGTCGCGGATGCCGACCTGCCCCAACAGTTCGACGATACGCGCGCGCGCCGCTTCGCCGGTGATGCCGCGGTGCAGCAGCAGGGTCTCGCCGATCTGCTTCTCGATCGTGTGCAGCGGATTAAGCGAGGTCATCGGCTCCTGAAAGACGATCGTAATGTCGTCGCCGCGCACGCGCCGCAGTTCGCGCTCATTCATGGCGAGCAGATCCTGTCCCTTGAAGAGAACCGAACCTGACGGATGATGCGCCGGCGGATAGGGCAGCAACTTCATGATCGAAAGCGCCGTCACCGACTTGCCGGAGCCGGACTCGCCGACGAGAGCCACCGTCTCGCCCTTGCCGATGTCGAACGAGATGCGGTCAACCGCCAACACTCGGCGCTCGCCCTGCCCGAAGGCGACGGAGAGATCGCGGACGGAGAGTAATTTGTTTGCGGGTCCTTCCATCGCGATCACCTGAACGTCTTTCGCGGGTCGAAGGCGTCGCGCACCGCCTCACCGATGAAAATCAGCAACGACAGCATGATGGCGACCGCGAAAAAGCCCGTAAATCCGAGCCACGGCGCCTGCACGTTGGCCTTGGCCTGCGAGAGCATTTCGCCAAGCGAGGGCGAGCCCGGCGGTAAGCCGAAGCCGAGGAAATCGAGCGCGGTCAGCGTCATCACGGATGATGAGAGAATGAACGGCAGGAACGTCATGGTCGCCACCATCGCATTGGGCAGCAAATGCCGGAACATGATGACCGCATTCGACACGCCGAGCGCACGCGCGGCCTGGATGTATTCAAAATTTCGTCCGCGTAGAAATTCCGCCCGTACCAAGCCCACGAGCGACACCCAGGAGAAGAGAAGTAGAATCCCGAGTAACACGAAGAAACCGGGGACCAACACGGAAGAAATAATCAGCAGCAGATAAAGCGAAGGGATCGACGTCCAGATTTCGATGAACCGCTGGAACAGCAAGTCGGTCCAGCCGCCGAAGAAACCCTGCACCGCGCCCGCAGCGACGCCGATGATCGAGGAAACGATCGTCAGGCAAAGGCCGAACAGGACTGAAATGCGGAAGCCGTAGATCAGGCGCGCCAGTACGTCGCGCCCCCCGTCGTCGGTGCCGAGCCAGTTGTATTCAAGATCGCCGCATTTGGCGAAGTTGTGCGTGTCGGCAAACTCGCAGTCCTTCTTTGTCAGCAGCCACGTGGGCTTCGACGGGAACGGCGACGGCGGCTTGCTCACCTGCGTGTTGTAGGAGAAGCGGACCGGCGGCCACAGCATCGTGCCGCCTTCCTTCTTGATCAGATCGAGCAGATACGGATCGCGATAATCGGCCGCGGTGCCGAAAAGGTTAGGATCTTCCTTGTCGCTGAAGGCCGTGTCCGGATACGTGACGAAAACCGGGAAGAACCAGTGGCCGTTGACGTGAACGTAAATCGGCTTGTCGTTCGCAATGAATTCGGCAAAGAGCGAAATCACGAACAGGATCATGAAAATCCAGAGCGACCAGTACCCGCGCCGATTCGATTTGAAACTTTCCCAGCGCCGACGGTTGATCGGCGACAGGCCGACGCGCTGACCGGTCGGCGGCACATCCAAGCCGATCGTTCCGACGGCTGTCGTCTCGGGAGTCTCGATGCCGGTGCGGGTATCCACTCACACCTCCCGCGTCTCGAAATCGATGCGCGGATCGACCCAGGTATAGGTGAGATCGGAGATCAGGTTCACCACGAGCCCGACGAGCGAAAAGATGTAGAGCGTGGCAAACACGACCGGGTAATCGCGGTTGAGCACGCTCTCGAAACCGAGCAGGCCCAGCCCGTCGAGCGAAAAAATCGTCTCGATCAGCAGCGAGCCGGTGAAAAATGCGTGCACGAACGCGCCGGGAAATCCGGCAATCACGATCAACATCGCGTTGCGGAAGATGTGACCATAAAGAACCTGCGTGCGCGTGCAGCCTTTTGCACGCGCCGTGAGGACGTACTGCTTACGAATCTCGTCGAGGAACGAGTTCTTGGTCAGCAGTGTCATGGTGGCGAAGGCCGACAGCGCCATGGACGTAATCGGCAGCACCAGATGCCAGAAATAGTCGCCGATCTTCTGCCACCACGTGAGCTCGGCCCAGTTGTCGGAAAACAACCCCCGCAACGGAAACCAGTCGAAAAACGAGCCGCCGGCAAACAGAATGATCAAAAGGATTGCGAACAGGAATCCGGGAATGGCATAGCCGACGATGATGACGCCCGACGTCCACACGTCGAAACGCGAGCCGTCTTCCACCGCCTTGCGGATACCAAGCGGAATCGAAATCAGATACGTCATCAAGGTCATCCAGATGCCGAGCGAGATGGATACCGGTAATTTCTCCTTGATGAGCTGCAGCACGCTCACGTCGCGGAAATAGCTTTTGCCGAAATCGAAGCGCGCGTAGTTCCACAGCATCAGGAAAAAGCGCTCATACGCCGGCTTGTCGAAGCCAAACTGCTTTTCCAGGCTCTTGATGAATTCCGGATCGAGTCCCTGCGCGCCTCGGTATTTCGAATTGATCGCGTTGCCTTGAGCGCCGCCTTGCGCGAGGCCGCGCGCCCCGAAGTCGCCTCCGGGCGAGCCTGAAATCCGGGACGTGGCGCCGGTATCGGCGCCGGAAAGCCTTGCAATGACCTGCTCGACCGGCCCGCCCGGCGCAAACTGCACCACAACAAACGAAACCAGCATGATGCCGAGAATGGTCGGCACCATCAGCAGCAAGCGGCGGATCAGGTAGGCGGCCATGAGACTCCTGTTAGCGTGTTATCCTGTCCTCGTCATCCTGAGCTGCGCGGCCAACGGGTCCGGCCAAAGGCCGGGCCGATGGTACACTCCGCCGCGCCTCGAAGGATTGACGGCCCGCGATTGCCCATCGTCCACCAATATCGGGTTTACCCGATATTGGATTCAAACGCGCACAAGTCGGCTATAGCCGACTTGTGATGGCTCGCGCGCTTCGCACGCGCGCACCTCAGCATGACGGTCGTAAGTCAGTCCCTTTGCTTCAGTTTCGCGGCCTTCGCTGCGTCGTACCACCACGTCTCCGGAATTCCGCGGAAATAGCGCGGCTGCTGCGGCGGAAAACCGAACACATCCCAGTAGGCGATCCAATGGGTCGCCTTGTACCACTGGGGAATCCAATAGCGTCCGGCCCGAACGACGCGATCGAGCGCCCGGCAAGCGGTCGTCAGGTCATTGCGGGTCTTCGCCGCGATGATCTTATCGATAAGCGCGTCGATGACCGGATCCGCGATGCCGGCAAGATTTTGCGAGCCTTTTGTTTTCGCCGCCTGCGACGACAAGTAGGTGCGTAGTGAATCGCCCGGCGTCGACGAAAAGCTCATGCGCTCGATCGTGATATCGAAATCGAAACCGTCGACCCGCGCGCGGTATTGCACCGGATCGACCAGCCGCAGCCTGGCGTCGATGCCGAGAATGCCGAGATTGCGGATATACGGCAGGTGGTGCGGCTGCAGTTGCGGCTCTTCTATCAGGAACTCGATGGTGATCGGCTTGCCATCCGGCAACACACGCTTTCCATTTTTGATCGCGCAGCCTGCCACGGTGAGCAGTCCGGCGGCCTTGTGAAGCGCGCGGCGATCCCGGCCAGTCCCATCCGTAACCGGCGGCAGATAGGCTTCGCCGAATACTTCGTCAGGCACCTTGCCACGGAACGGTTCGAGCAAGGCGAGTTCTTCCGGCCCCGGTTTTCCTTTCGCCATCATCGGCGAGTTCTGGAAGATCGACACGGTGCGGTCGTAGGAGCCATACATCACCGTCTTGTTGGTCCATTCGAAATCGAAAGCATCGATCAGCGCCTCGCGCACGCGCCGATCCTTGAATTGCGGGCGGCGCGTGTTGATGAACCAGCCCTGCGCACCGGATGGCGTATCGTCCGGCAATACCGCGCGCTTGACACGCCCATCCTTGATCGCAGGGAAATTATACCGCGTCGCCCACGTCCGCGAGGTGAACTCTTCGCGGAACAGATAGTTGCCGGCGGTGAACCCCTCGAAGGCGACGTCGCGGTCGCGGTAATATTCGAAGCGCATCACGTCAAAATTGTTTTGCCCACGCGAGACCGGCAGGTCGGCACCCCACCAGTCCTTCACGCGATTGAATTCGATATAACGGCCCACCTCGAATTTCCCGACCTTGTAGCCTCCGCTGCCGAGTGGAATATCGAGCGTCGTCTCGCCGAATTTCTTTTTCGAGTAATAGCTGCGCGAAAAAATCGGCAACCCGGCGACAAAAAGCGGAACATCGCGGGCGCGCTTTTCGGCAAAGCGGACGATGACCGTACGGTCGTCGATCGCCTCTGCTCCTTCAAAGTCACGCAACGTTTGCGTGATGATCGGGTGCCCTTTTTCCTTCAGCGTCGTCAGCGAAAATACAACGTCATGCGCGGTGAGCGGGGTGCCGTCGTGGAACGACGCCTCCGGGCGCAGCAAAAACCGGTAGATCAGTCCATCGTCGGAGATTTGGACGGCGCGCGCGGCAAAGCCATACATGGCGTCCGGCTCGTCACCCGAACGGGCCATCAGGGTCGCGAACGTGTAATCCATGCCGAAAGCGCCGTTACCCTTGAGAATATAGGTGTTGAGCGAATCGAAGGTGAGGAACGAGCCGTTATAGCCGCGGCTGACAACGACTTCGGAATAGCGCCCGCCCTTTGGCGCGTCAGGATTGACGTATTTGAAGTGCCTGAAGTCTGCCGGATAGTTCAGGTCGCCGAAGGCCGACATGCCGTGCCGCGCGGCATTCTGCGCGAAGACTGGCAAAATAAATCTTGTCGCGGCGAGCGCGCCGACCGGCAGAATAAGTGCGTGGCGCCGCGTAATCACGATCGTCGCTGCACCTTGGCCGCCTTTTGCGCATCCCACCACCAGATCGTCGGAAACGCCGATAGCCCGTATTTCGGCATCGTCTCCGGGTGGCTGAAACGGTCCCAGCGCGCGGTACGCACCTTGCCATAGGTCCATTGTGGGACGACGTAAAAATTCCACAGCAGCACGCGGTCGAGTGCGCGCGTCGCGGCAACGAGTCCGGCACGATCTTTTGCGAAGATCACGCGCTCGATCAACTTATCGACCGCCGGATTCTTGATGCCAATCAGATTGCGCGAACCCGGCTGATCGGCGGCGCGCGAGCCCCAATAGCCGCGCTGCTCGTTGCCGGGCGAGAGCGATTCGGCCCACGAACCGATGATGATGTCGAAATCCCACTGCCGCAGACGGTTCTGGTATTGCGCGGTATCGATCGTACGCACCGACACAGCGATACCGATTCGTTCCAGCGACGGTTTGTAAAACAGCATCACGCGCTCGAACGCCGGCTCATCGACCAGCAGTTCCACTGTCATGCGTTCGCTCGTTTTCGCGTTGACGAGCTGCGTGTTTTTTACCTCGTAGCCGCCCTGCCGCAGAAGCTTGAGCGCCTCGCGCAAATTATTGCGCACATTCTGCGGATTGCCGCCGACCGGATTCGTGTACGGCTTGCTGAAAAGCTCGGCCGGCACCTGATCGCGCACGGTATTGAGGATTTCGAGCTCCTGGCCGGTGGGAATTCCGGATGAAGCAAGCTCCGTGCCCTCGAAGTAGCTCGCGATACGTTTATATTGTCCGTAGAAAAGTTGCCTGTTCATCTCCTCGAAATCGAAGGCAAAATTGAATGCGCGCCGCACCAGCGGATTCTTGAACTTGTCGCGCCGGATGTTGAGCGCGAAAGCCTGCATGATGCCCATGTTGCGGATGGGAAATTCCTCAAGCGCCACGCGCTTTTCGCGCACCGCCGGAAATCCGTACTCCGTCGCCCAGTTCTTCGCGCTGGCTTCAATGCGCCAATCGAACTGGTCGGCCTTGAACGCTTCGAGTGCGACGGTCGGATCGCGAAAATAGTCGAAGCGGATTTGATCGAAGTTGTTGGCGCCGACGTTCACGTTGAGGTCTGCGCCCCAATAATCCTTCACACGCTCGTAGATAATCCAGCGTCCCGCGGTGAATTCCTTGATCCGGTAAGGGCCTGAGCCAAGCGGCGGCTCCAACGTGGTCTGTGTGACGTCGCGTTTTTTTCCGGAGCTATCGGTACTTTCCCACCAGTGCTTCGGCAATATTGTAAGTTGTCCGACGATTTGCGGCAGCTCGCGGTTGCCGGCGCCGTCAAAGGTGAAGGTGATTTCGCGCTCGCCCGTTTTCTCTGCCTTCGTTACATGCCGATAGTACGCGGCAAGTTGCGGGTCATTTTTTTTGAACACCTCGAACGAATAGATGACGTCTTCGACGGTGACGGGCTTGCCATCGTGCCAGCGTGCCGCCGCACGCAGGCGATACGTGACGGACGTGCGATCTTCGGGGTAGCTCACGCTTTCGGCCAGAAGTCCGTAATCGGTGGAAACTTCGTCGAGCGCCGGCGTGGTCAGGTTTTCGTTGATAAATCCGATGCCGCTCGCGAGATTGCCTTTTACGCCCGCGATCACGACGTTGAAATTGTCGAAAGTGCCGGTCGCCGATTCCCGCACCGCGCCGCCTTTGGGCGCGGCGGGGTTGACGTAGTCAAAATGCTTGAAACTCGCGGGGTAGTGCACATCGCCGAACAGCGACAGACCGTGGCGCCACGTCTTCTCTTCGGCGGCACGGACGGGCGTCACGACAGCCGGCGCGACAAAAAGCGCCGCAGCGCTGCGCATGAGGCCCCTGCGGGAAAATTTCATAAAAACTCCCGTTTCGAATGGTCGTCGTTCGTAACGAAATTCGCGCCGATTATGTCCGTTTTCCGGCTGGATTCCATGTGGCGGATCGGCTGCGACAAACAGCCAGTTCAACCTGCAAGCCGAATCATCCGTTCCGCCGCAAAAACAAAATGGCCGGGCGGATCGCCCGGCCACCACCAATCCTCAGTCCGAACGGCTGCTACTGAGCCTTGGGCGCCTGCGGTTGTTGCGGGGCTGAGTTCTGCTTCGCACCACCGCCGGCAGGGGCCTGTCCGCCCTGATTGCCGCCAGCCGCGGGCTTGTTTTCAGCTGCCTTCGGCAGCGGGACCGGACTATCCGACTGCGTACGCAGGAACGCGATCACGTCCGCTCGCTGCTTGTCGCGCGGCAGGCCCGCGAAAGTCATCTTCGTGCCGGGGATATAGCCCTGCGGATGAGTCAAAAACTTGTTGAGCTCATCATAGGTCCACTTGCCGCCCTTTTTCTTCATGGCATCGGAGAAGGCAAAGCCGCCACGGTCTTCTCCGCGCGGGCTGCCGACGATGTTCCAAAGATTCGGCCCGACCCGGTTGGGGCCGCCCTTCTCGAAGGTGTGGCAAGCTTGGCACTGACGCGCGGTCTGCTTGCCGCGATCAGCGGACGCGCTGGCCAGCAGTGCTTCGATCGGCTCTGAAGGCTTTTGCGCTTCCGCACCTTTGCTGCCAGCGTTCTCCTGCTCTTGCTTCACGGCAATTGCAAAGCCGGGCTTGGCCGGCCTCTCCGGCGCAAAGATTGCTCCCGCCGCAATGTTCAGCGCGAGGATGATCAGGCAGCAGCCAAGGATGGCGCCAAGGACCTTGTTAAGTTCAAACGAATTCATCGAAAGCCGGCTCCCGGAACGGGGCGAATCGGTGGGGGACGAAGCGCCGCCAGCGTTCGGGCGGCGCCGGACAGATACCGGTTTGCCTCCCCTCTGGCAACCCGTATAAGCGCCGCAAGCATACGACATCCACTCTCTGCACCGGTGGGCGCGCCTGGCTCCATGACCGAAGCGATCGTGCTCATTCCAGCCCGCATGGCGTCGACTCGGCTGCCGGGCAAGCCGCTGATCGAGATCGCCGGCCTGCCGATGATCGTGCATGTCCTGCGGCGCGCCGCCGCGGCGGCGATCGGGGAAACCGTTGTGGCCACCGACTCGGAAGCAATCGCAACGGCGGTCGAAAAGGCCGGGGGACGGGCGGTGATGACGAGCGCCGGTCACGCATCCGGCTCGGATCGCATTTTCGAAGCCCTGCAGATCGTCGATCCCACGCGCCGCATTGGTGTCATTGTCAATGTGCAAGGGGATCTACCGACGATCTCAGCCGATGACATCCGCGCTTCGCTTGCACCGCTGTCCGACGCCACGGTCCACATCGCGACACTCGCGGCCGAAATCAGAGCGGTCGACGACCGCACGAATCCGAACGTGGTCAAGGTTTCCGGCACGCCGCTTTCCGCGCACCGTTTTCGCGCGCTCAAATTTACCCGCGCCGATGCGCAAGGGCCTGGGCCGCACTACCACCACATCGGCTTGTACGCGTATCGCCGGACGGCGCTGGAACGCTTTGTCAGGCTCCCGCCTTCCGCGAACGAGAGGCAGGAAAAGCTTGAACAGTTGCGTGCCCTCGACGCCGGCATGCGCATCGACGTGGCCATCGTGAACGGCGTCCCGCTCGGCGTCGATACCCCGGCCGATCTGGCCAAGGCGCGTGCGTTGCTCGCCGGTTGACCAAAAGCGGCGCCGCGCGTAACGGAACGGCTTTTAGAGGCGGCGGACATGGCCAGGAAGAAGATCATCTTTCAGGGCGAGCCTGGGGCGAACTCGCATATCGCCTGCAAGGAAGCCTATCCCAACCACGAGGCCGTGCCCTGCCCGACTTTCGAGGATTGCTTTTCGGCGCTCACCAGCGGCGATGTCGATCTCGGCATGATTCCGATCGAGAATTCCATCGCCGGCCGCGTCGCCGACATTCATCATCTGATGCCGACCGCCAAGCTGCACATTATCGCCGAATGGTTTCTGCCGATCCGCAATCAGTTGATGGCACCGAAAAGCGCGACCGTGAAGACGATCAAGACGGTCGAAAGTCACGTGATGGCGCTCGGGCAGTGCCGCAACATCATTCGCGAGCTGAAGCTCAAGCCGGTTGTGGCTGCCGATACCGCCGGCTCCGCGCGGGAAGTCGCGGAGCACAATGACCCATCGCGTGCCGCGATCGCCTCGCGGCTTGCCGCCGAAATCTACGGCCTCAACATCCTCAAGGAGGATGTCGAAGACGAATCTCATTCAACGACGCGCTTCATTGTCTTGTCGCGCGAAAAGAAATGGGCGCAGCCCGGCAACGGCAAGGTCATCACCACGTTCGTCTTCCGCGTGCGCAATCTTCCGGCCGCGCTCTACAAGGCGCTCGGCGGGTTCGCCACCAACGGCGTCAACATGACCAAGCTCGAAAGCTACATGGTCGGCGGCAACTTCTTCGCGACCCAATTTTATGCGGACGTCGAGGGTCATCCCGACGACCGCGCCCTCGTGCTCGCGCTCGAGGAGCTGGCGTTCTTCTCAAAGGAGCTGACGGTGCTCGGGGTCTACCCCGCGCATTCATACCGCGAGACCTTCAAGGAAGAGAAGGACTGAAGCGCTCCGTCAAGGCGATTGCGCAAACAACACCGCGAGCTTGTCTTAGCTGCGCAGGAGCGGCACAAGCGAACGGAGTTGGGGATTACGAAGCCAAAGGCCGCCCCACACAAACAATCCAATGACCAAGGCAGAGATGACGTGAGGCAGCAGCGGACCGGCGCCGCGCAAGTGCGTCGCGATCGCTCCGCCAAGAAAGCCGGTCAGCAGGACCGCGCCCAGCGCCGACGTCGCAGGAATCGCATAGAGTACCGTACAAGCCAGAGCGACCAGCCCGATCGGCCGCGCGAATTCGACCGGAATGCCAAACTCGGCCATCCCCTTCGTCACAAAATCGAACGCCAGCACCTGGATTCCGCTGTCGAAAATCATGAATGCGATCACAAGTCCACTCATGACGCGGCCGGCCCATACCGCTTTGACGGAATCGAGGCCGGCCTTTCCGATTGTCTGCATAACGTTTCTCTCGAGGCCGATGCTGTTGAGCCGGCGCTTATTGCTGCGCCAGCACCATCCAGTTCACGCCGAATTTGTCCTTGAGCATGCCGAATTTCGGCGAGAAGAACGTTTTCGCGAGCGGCATCGTTACCTCGCCGCCGGCGCTTAGCGCGTTGAACATGCGCTCGGCCTCCGGCTCGGCGTCGGCTGTAATCGCGAGTGAAAACCCTTCGAATTTCGGATTGCCCTTGTTGTGACCGTCGGAAGCGAGCACGCGCACGCCGCCGATGTTCAGGCTTGCGTGCATGACTTTGTTCTCGCTTCCCTTCGTAACCATCGATTGGTCCGGCGCATCCTTGTAGCGCATCAGCATTTCGGTCTTGGCGCCGACCGCCTTGCCGTAAAATTCGATTGCCTCGTCACAGCGGCCGTCGAAAAAGAGATAGGGATCGATTTGCATGGCGTCCTCCTTGCGATTTCCGTTGGGCGGCACGATAGACGATCAATGCGGCCAGATGTTGCCTCATTAAAACGCTGTCAAACCTTTATTTTGGGCGTTGATGAACCTGGACGCGCGCCTGCTCGTAGCAGGCGACGAAGCGCGGCGAAAGCTGGCGAAGTCGGTCGAGATCGACGCGGCCAGAACGCATCACATAGCTCATGGCGAACTCCATCGGCGCCAACTGCATGTGCTCGGCGAAGCGCTCATACCAGGCGGCGCTGGCGCTCGCGCCGGTGACGATTTTCTCGACAACCGGCCGCCGCGCCGCCTCATAGGCCGGCAGGGCAGCTGCAACATCGTCCGCTTGGTCGGCCAGCGCGCGGTCGAGCGCGATCGCATCTTCCATCGCCAGCCGCGTGCCGGAGCCGATCGAGAAATGCGCCGTGTGCGCGGCGTCGCCGATCAGCACGCATTTGCCGTGATGCCACCGTTTGTTCGACACCTGCGGGAAACGCCGCCAGATCGAATTGTTGGAAATTAGCCGGCTTCCGCCAAGCGCATCGGCAAACACCTTTTCACACAGCGCGCGCGCATCGGCATCTTCCATGCGCTCGAAGCCGGCACGGGCGAACGTCGCCTCGTCTACTTCGACGATGAACGTGCTTCGCCCGGGCGCATAACGATAGTGATGCGCATTGAAATCGCCGATCGGCGTGTGCCGGAACGTTTGCGTAAGCGTGCCGAACGTCTTGCTTGTGCCGAACCAAGCAAAACGGTTGGCAAGGTGATGAACGTGCGCGCCGAATTCTTCGGCGAAAGTATGGCGCACCAGTGAATTGACGCCATCGGCGCCGACGATCAGGTCGTTGTCGTCCAATTCATCGAGCGATTTCACCGCTCCTTCGTATTGCGGCTCAACGCCGACCGAACACAAACGCTCTTGCAGAAGCTGAAGAAGCTTCAAGCGTCCGATGGCTGCGAATCCGATGCCATCGATGACGATCCGCTCGTTTCGGTGAACCAACGTAATGTCATCCCATGATTCCATGTGCGGGACGATCGCCGCATAGGTCGCCTCATCATCGGCCCGCAGAAACTCAAGCGCGCGGTCCGAAAAAACCACGCCGAAGCCGAACGTTGCGTTGGCCGCATTTTGCTCGACGAGCGTGATTTCCGCATCTGCGCGGCGCTTCAGCAGATAGGCGAGATAGAGCCCCGCGGGACCGGCACCGATGATGGCGATACGCATGACACGACTTTACAGAATGTCATGCCCCGCGAAAGCGGGGCATCCAGTAAAGGTGGCGATCGTCATCTCGTGACGTCCGAGTTTACTGGATCGCCCGCTTTCGCGGGCGATGACAATGTCCCTAAATCGTCTGATTATACTCGCCGACTTCCGGGTGTTTGTGCAGCACGCCGTCGACCGCCTTGAACATTTCGCGCATGCGATCCTTCGAGACCGGGCTTTCCACCACAACCACCAGCTCCGGCTTGTTGGAGGATGCGCGCACGAGCCCCCAGGTGCCGTCCTCGACCGTGACGCGCACGCCGTTGACGGTGACCAGCTCGCGGATGGGCTGGCCGGCGATCCACTCACCTTTCGTTTTCGCGGCCTGGAAGTGTTTCACTACCGACTCGACCACGCCATATTTCTTCTCGTCGTCACAGTGCGGCGACATGGTCGGCGAGCCCCAGGTTTGCGGCAACGCGCGGCGCAGGTCCGCCATGCTCTTTTCCGGATTGCGATCGAGCATGTCGCAGACGGCAAGCGCGAAGATCATGCCGTCGTCGTAGCCGCGGCCGAACGGCTTGTTAAAAAAGAAGTGGCCGGATTTCTCGAAACCGGCGAGCGCGCCAAGCTCATTGACGCGGCGCTTGATGTACGAGTGACCGGTTTTCCAGTAATCGGTCTTCACGCCATTCTGCCTGAGCACTGGATCGGTGAGGAAAAGGCCGGTCGATTTCACGTCCACGACGAACGTCGCATTCTTGTGCAGCGACGACATATCGCGTGCCAGCATCACGCCGACCTTGTCGGCGAAAATCTCCTCGCCTTCGTTGTCGACGACGCCGCAGCGGTCGCCGTCGCCGTCGAATCCGAGGCCGACGTCGGCCTTGTCGGCCAGTACGGCATCGCGCATGGCGTGCAGCATCTTCATGTCTTCGGTATTGGGATTGTAGCGCGGAAACGTATGATCGAGCTCGCAATCGAGCGGCATCACGTCGCAGCCGATGGCCGAGAGAATGCGCGGTGCGAACGCGCCGGCCGTGCCATTGCCGCAGGCGGCAATCACTTTAAGCTTGCGCTTGATTTTCGGACGGCTGGTCAGATCGGCAATGTAGCGCTCGGGAAAATTCTCCACGAATTCGTAACTGCCACCGCCTTTCAGGTCGAACTTGGCGCCGAGCACGATCTGCTTCAGCCGCGTCATCTCGTCGGGGCCGAAGGTAAGCGGCCGGCTGGCGCCCATCTTCACGCCGGTCCAGCCGTTATCGTTATGGGATGCCGTCACCATGGCGACGCACGGCACGTCGAGCGCAAACTGCGCAAAATAGGCCATGGGCGTGATCGCCAGCCCGATGTCGTGCACCTTGCAGCCCGCCGCCATCAGGCCAGACACCAGCGCCATCTTGACCGAGGCCGAATAGCTGCGGAAATCGTGCCCAGTGACAATCTCCGGCTTGACCCCCATCTCGCGGATCAGCGTGCCAAGCCCCATGCCGAGCGACTGCACACCCATGAGGTTGATTTCTTTTTCGAGCAGCCAGCGCGCGTCATATTCGCGGAAGCCGGTCGGCTTCACCAGCGGCGAGGATTCGTAGGCATAAGTATTGGGAGAGAGCGCAGCTTTCGGCTTCGGAAACATCCAGGGCCTCGGAGAAAAGCGGTGGGCAGGAAATCGAGTACCAACGCAGGATAGCGCAAAGCGATCCCAAAAGATTGTCATTCCGAGACGCCGCGAAAGCGGCGGACCCGGACTCCATAACGCCGGCTGCGGAGTATGGATTCCGGGCTCGATGCCATCGGCGCGCTTCGCGCGATTTCGCTGGCATCGCCCCGGAATGACAGGGAATATTATTGCTCGAGCACCATGCGGCCGTTCGCGTATTCATAACGCGTGAGGCGCGACAGGAACGAGACCCCGAGCAAGCTTTTGCCGAGAGCCTCATCGGGCAGCACCAACGCGCTCACGTTATACACGGTGATGTCGCCGATCTCGATCCGGTTGAGCCTGGCGCGCGCGGCCCTGATGTGGCCGTTGGCGGTTGCCACCACCGCGTTGTAGTCCGCTGGCATCGGGTGAATTCCCAGGGACGCTGCGTCGGATTCACGCAGCGTGACAAGGGACGCACCGGTGTCGACGATGAAATCGATTCGCTGTCCGTCGACGTCCGCATCGACCGGGAAATGGCCGTGACGATCGCTGGCGAGCTCGACGGTGCGGCCGCCCGAGCCGGGCTGCGCCGTTACAGCCATCGGCCCATTTGGTGCCGCTCGCTCGGCCGGCTGCGAGGCCGTCTCCCGGTCCGCAAACTTGGCAGCGTAGGTGGCGCCCACAAGGACAGCGACCGCAAGGATGAGCACATGACGCATGGGCCAAACTTAAGCCGAGCGGCGTTCAGGTCCCTTAAAGGCGTTGAGCGTCTCTTGTCGATGGTGAGCAGCCGATTAACGCGGCGGCATCAATTTGAACTATTCGCCTCGGCGTTTCGCGCGCCGTGTGGCCGGCGCGATTAGCGGGTTGTCCGGCCAGGGATGCTTGGGATAGCGGCCTTTCATCTCGGTCTTTACGTCGGCATAGCTGCCGCGCCAGAAGCCCGGCAGGTCGCGCGTCACCTGCACCGGCCGATGGGCGGGCGAAAGCAGTTCAATCACCAGCGGCACGCGGCCACCGGCGATAGACGGATGCGAGGCAAGGCCGAACAGTTCCTGCACGCGGATCGACAGCTTCGGCCCCTCCTCCGCTTCATAGTCGATCGGCACATGCGAGCCGGACGGTGCGGTGAAATGCGTCGGCGCTTCCGCGTCGAGACGCTTGCGCAAACTCCAGGGCACGAGCGCATCGAGCGCGCAGGCAAGATCGTCGGCGCCGATTTGCGACAATGCCGTCTTGTCGGTGAGAAACGGCGCGAGCCATTCGACGGCGCGGTGCGCCAATGCATCATCGGAAAGATCGGGCCATTCTTCGCCTTCTGCGCGCCGCAAAAAGAGACCGCGGTCGCGCAATTGTCGTTGCGCTTTGCTCCAGGGTAGCTTCCCAATGCCGAGGCTCGCGATCCCGCCGGCGAGCAATTTTGCGGTTTCCGGATCGGGAGAAATCGACCGCGTTTGCTCGCTGAGCACAATCGCGCCGAGATAA
The DNA here is from genome assembly GCA_036278575.1 of Pseudolabrys sp. Classification (GTDB taxonomy): domain Bacteria; phylum Pseudomonadota; class Alphaproteobacteria; order Rhizobiales; family Xanthobacteraceae; genus Pseudolabrys. Next base: position 34,700 of record DASUKT010000300.1, read on the forward strand.
CGGCTGCGGCGTGCGCGCAAGGAGGCCGACGCTCTGTCAAACGTGATGTGATTGCGATCCTCGATGTCCGAGGCAAAGCGCGTTTCAATTTCCGCAAGCGTAATCGGCGCCGCGAGCAGGATGCGGCTCGCGGCAGCTGCGCCGGTCAATTCGGCGACCGCAAGGAACGGCTCGCGCGCCAGGGGCGAGGTCGCATCGATTAGACCTCCGCGTCCATTCGCGAGCAGAAAGGCCCCGCTCCCGCCGCCGCGATTCCTGGCGATGCGATCGGGATAGGCGAGCGCGAGAAGGGGGCCGACGTT
>DASUKT010000301.1:0-8741 GCA_036278575.1 Pseudolabrys sp.
AGCGCCGTTCGCCGGCGCATTCGCCGCGGGTGCCGGCGGTTCAGGGGCCGGTGCGCAAGTGCCATCAGCAGCAACCAGATCTTCCGGCCCGACAGCCTTTTTTTGGTTCAGCTCGGGCGTGTTGTTCGTAAACAGGTTCCAATCCGGCTTGCCAAAGTCCATCGGACGCGAAAACCAGCCGGCATCCGCCGAGAACACATTTGTTCCGCCGCAGCCCGCAAGGAGGACCGCAGAGGCCAAAAGTGGCATCAAACGCAAGCTGTTGCCCAATTTTCCCAAATCCACCACCAATTGGCCCGTGCGGTCCGTCCCTTAAGTTGGATTTTGCGACATGATGATGGCGGCGGGCAAGAAGTCTCGTTCGATTTTGATAGGCTAATGGCCTCGTTCATTGGTCACAGGGTTCAGTGACTTACTGCGCCAAAGGCTTACTAGGTCATTGGCGGAGTGCCATGCGGACCCACATAAACAGGCCTACGCCTTTTTGACCCAGCGGCCGCGCTCATCCGGCTGCCAGTATATTGTATCCAACCCCCTTGCCTTGGCGGCCGCCCATCGTTCGCGGGCCGCCGATACGGCGTCCGTGTCCTCGCCATCGAAAAGAAGGACGATGCGGTGATAACGATCGGCCTCTTCGGGCATCGGCGCGCCATCGATCAGAAACCGCACATCCGCACCGTTGGGATTTCCGTCATGCACCGTCAGCAGGATCGGCTGCATCGCGGCATCCGGCTCGCGCCAGGTGCCGTGCGGCAAAAAGTTGTCGTCACGGTAGGTCCACAGATACGCATCGAGCGCCTCGATCCGTTCCTCGGAAGAGCCTTGTACGACGACGCGCCATCCGCGCGCTATCGACCGCTCGAGCAAGCCGGAAAGCGTTACATCGAGCGGCTTGCCTTGCAGATGATAAAACAAGACTTCGGTCATCGCGGCCGCCGGCCTCGTCGGCTATCTCTCGTAGTAATCGGCAACCAGGCGGTTGAGCAGTTGCACGCCCCAGCCCGAGCCCCAGCTCTTGTTCGTTTCCGTCTGCCGCGAGTCAAATCCTGTGCCGGCGATATCGAGATGCGCCCACGGCGTTTTGTCGGCCACGAAGCGCTGCAAAAATTGCGCAGCGGTGATCGCGCCCGCCCAGCGACCGCCCCCGGTGTTCTTCACGTCGGCGAATTTCGAGTCGATCATCTTGTCGTACTCTTGGGCAAGCGGCATGCGCCAGACCAACTCGCCGGTGGCAAGCCCGGATTTTGTCAGCCGCTCGGAAAGCCTGTCATCGTTGGAGAACATGCCGGCGTGCTCGTGGCCGAGCGCAACGATGATCGCGCCGGTCAGCGTTGCCAGATTGACCATGAATTTCGGCTTGAAGCGCTTGGCCGTGTACCAAAGCGCGTCCGCCAAGACCAGGCGCCCCTCCGCGTCGGTATTGATAATCTCGATCGTCTGCCCGGACATTGAGATCACGATATCGCCCGGCCGCTGCGCATTTCCGTCCGGCATATTCTCAACGACGCCAATGACGCCGACGGCATTGACCTTCGCCTTGCGCGCGGCAAGCGCCTGCATCAGACCGACAACGCAAGCGGCCCCCGCCATGTCACCCTTCATGTCCTCCATTCCGCCCGCAGGCTTGATCGAAATGCCGCCGGTATCGAAACACACGCCCTTGCCGACGAAGGCGACCGGCGCGTCACCCTTCCTTCCCCCATTCCAGCGCATTGCGACCAGCCGGCTGTCCCGCCTTGAGCCCTGCCCAACTCCGAGCAAGGCATTCATGCCGAGCTTCTTCATCGCACGTACGTCGAGCACGTCGACGGCAACGCCCTGCTTTCTCAGCGCCAAAGTCCGGCGCGCGAATTCGTCCGGATAGAGAACGTTGGCCGGCTCGTTGACGAGATCACGCGCGAGAACAATTCCGTCGGCTATAGCCTCCCGCGAGGTGAATGCCTTGCGCGCCGCAGCAACATCGGACACGGCGATGGAAACTTTCACGTTTGCCGCGTGCTCCTCGCCGTCTTTCCGCTTTGTCTTGTAGCGATCGAATTTGTAAGCACGCAGCGTGACACCCAGGGCAAGAGCGGCGGACTGATCCGCTCTCATCGCGCCGCCCGGTAATTCGGCAAAGATCGTTGCCTCGACCGCGCTCGACGGAATCTTGCCCATCGCGGTGCCGCCCAATTTTGTGAAGTCTTTCTCGCCGAGATTTGCGGTCTTGCCGGCGCCGATCACCACGAGCCGCGAAACGTCTAGGTTGGCGGGCATAACGAGGTCCAAACTCGACCCGCTTTTGCCTGTAAAGCGTTCGGCCTTGGCGGCGCGCGAGACGAGATCGTCGGCTTTGGCCAAGAGGCGACGCGTGGCCGGGCCGAACGCGAGAGCATCGCCGCAAAAAACGATCAAAACGCGTTTGACCGGAGCGGTAAAAGGGATGAATCCGAGCTTCACGGCACCGGACATAGAGCGCTCTTCCTTTGTTGCTGGATGCAAGGGGCGTGTGTCGCCCTTTATGTACCCTGCTCCAGCAGGCTGCAAACCGCGGCCAATTCCCCGCAAGTTTTATCCCTCGGCAAGGCAGCGATTCTGGACAGGCGGACCACCGAGGCGACGATGCCCCGCTGGCCGTCAATTCCGGCCTCCTTAAGGCGGGGGCGGCTTAACAATTTATTGTGTATGTTCAAAGGGTTTGCCTTGGGACAGCCATTTTGTCCACCGATCAAGGTAAACCTGCCGGCATTCGGGGTACCTTGTTATCACCGTACTCGGCTGGGGAGCCGGGCGCGATCGCGGTGGTGTGGCTGCAACTGGGGACGGCGCGACGGATGGGGTCGATCAATCGATACGTCTTCCGCACCACGTTTGGTGTGTTCTGGGTCGTTCTCGTCAGCCTGACCGCAGTCTTCTGGGTCACGCAGGCGCTGCACGATATCGACCTGGTGACCAGCCAAGGACAGAGCCTTCTGGTTTTCATCGGGATCACCGGCCTGGTCATCCCCCTTTTGGTTCTGGTCATCGCGCCGATTGCGCTCCTGATCGCGGTCGCTCACGTACTCAACAAGCTGTCGACCGATTCAGAAATCATTGTCATGAACGCGGCCGGCATGTCGCCGTGGATCTTGTTTCGCGCGTTCATGTCGGTGGCAATCGTCATCTCGATCATTGTCGCCGCCATCGCCGCCTATTTCGCCCCGAAGGGCATGCGCACGCTGCACCAATGGATCACACAGGTGCGCGCGAATGTGGTCAGCACAATCGTGCAGCCCGGCCGTTTCACCAGCGTCGAACGCGGCGTCACCATCAACATTCGCGCCCGTCGCCCGAATGGACAACTCGTGGGAATCTTTCTCGACGATCAGCGCGATCCGGCGGAGCGTTTCACCATTCTCGCGGAAGCCGGCGAGCTATTGGATAACGACAAGGGCACGTTTCTCGTTTTGCAGAACGGCAGCATCCAGCGCCATGAGGCCAACCAACGCGATCCGGCCCTGGTGCTGTTCGATCGTTACGCTTTCGATCTGTCGCGTTTTTCCGGAGCAGGCCAGTCGACGAAATATTCCATGCGGGAAAGATATCTCTGGCAGCTGTTCGGCGATCCCAACGACAAGGATTACAATAGTCAGCGCGGGCAATTGCGTGCCGAATTATCCGACCGGCTCATGGCGCCGCTTTACCCGCTGGCTTTTGTGATTATCGCCTTTGCCTATCTCGGGCCGCCCCGCACAAACCGGCAAAGCCGGGCCGCATCGTTATTGGGTGCGATTGGCTGGGTCGCCTTGCTTCGCTTGACCGGCTTCGCCTCGACGGTTTTTGGCGCCAATTATCCCTGGATGCTTTCGCTCCAGTATATCGGCATTGCCGTCGCATTCGCCGGAGGTCTTTTCGTCATTCACCGCGGCATCATCATCGAACCGCCCGCCGTCCTCATGGAGTGGATGCTTAATCTGCCCCTCGTCCGCCGTTTCATGATGAGCGAATCATGATGATCGTCGGCGGCACCTTTGCGCGCTATTTCGGGATGCGGTTTCTCGGCTCAGTCCTTGCGGTCTTTGCTGGGATTTTCGCGCTGGTTGCCCTGCTTGACTATATCGAATTGATGCGGCGCGCCGGCGATATCCCGCACGTCTCCGCGTTATTGGTCGCCAAGACATCGTTCTATCGCGTGCCTCAGGTGACCGAGCGGGTATTTCCGTTTTGCATCCTGATCGGGACGATGTCCTGCTATCTCAATCTGTCGCGGCGCAACGAACTGGTTATCGCGCGATCGGCGGGTCTCTCCGCCTGGCAATTTATGGCGCCGGCCTTGCTGGTCGCATTCCTGCTCGGTGTGGTCGCTACGACGGTCTACAACCCGATCTCTGCAACTTTGCAGGAGCGTTCCAAGCGGTACGAAGCCCAACTCTTCGGCGAGAAACAACTGCGGATGTTCGGCGGCGGCGGCGGAGGGTTTTGGGTGCGGCAGCGGAATGCCGACGGCGATGCGATCATTAACGCGAAGTCGAGTCAGGACCAGGGCGTCGAACTCAGCGGCGTGACCGTATTCACGTTCGACAAGGCCGGGCACTTCAAGGAGCGCGTCGAAGCCCCCACCGCTGTCCTCACCCCTGGCGTCTGGCGGCTCGCGAATGCCCGCGTGTACGCCGCCGGCTCAGCCCCGCGCGACGAGGCCGAGTACCGCCTGAAGACCGAACTGACCCCCGAACAGGTTCGCGAAAGCTTTGCCACGCCGGAGACGGTGCCGTTCTGGGAACTCCCCCAGTATATCAGCATCGCGGAACACGCAGGACTTGCCGCCTCAGGCTACAGACTGCAGTTTCAGAAGCTTTTGGCCCTTCCGTTCCTGCTTTGCGCCATGGTCTTTCTTGCGGCCGCCGTCAGTCTACGTTTCTTCCGATTCGGCGGCGTGCAAAAGATGGTTTTGAGTGGCGTGGCAGCCGGCTTTCTGCTTTATGTCCTATCCAAAGTAACTGAAGATTTGAGCAAGGCCGACCTGATGCATCCGACGGCGGCGGCATGGCTGCCGGTGCTCGTCGGTGGCCTGACTGGATTTGTTGCGCTCCTGTACCAGGAGGACGGGTGATGGCGAGATTGCCGACCGCTCGTCCATTTACGACCGGCCGCGCGCTTGCGCGTTACCTGGCTCGCGTGCTTGCGATCGCCCTGATTTGCGGCGGCGGCTGGCTTGCGCCCGCTTCCGGTCAACAGCTCGCGTTTCCCGAACGCCCACCACCGCCGAAGAAGACGCAAGCAACAATCGATCGTGAAAAATCGGGCAAGACCCAGATGCTCGTGCAAGCGCGCGAGATCGACTACGACTACACGAACAATCGCGTCTCGGCCGTGGGGAATGTTCAGATTTATTACAATGGCGCCACGCTGGAAGCCGACAAGGTCATCTACGACGAAAAAACCAAGCACCTGCGCGCCGAGGGCAACGCTCGCCTGACAGAACCGGACGGCAAGGTCACCTACGGCGAGATTATGGATCTCTCCGACGACTATCGGAACGGCTTTGTCGACTCATTGAGACTTGAGACGCCGGAGCAGACCCGCATGGCGGCTGCACGCGCGGAACGGTCGAGCGGCAACTTCACCATCTTCCACAACGGCGTCTACACCGCCTGTGCGCCGTGCCGCGACAATCCGAAAAAACCGCCTTTGTGGCAGGTCAAGGCGGCGCGCATCATTCACGATCAAAACGAGAAGATGATTTATTTCGAGGACGCAAGCCTCGAATTTTTCGGCAAACCGATTGCTTACCTGCCCTATTTCTCGGCCCCCGATCCGACGGTGAAACGGAAGAGCGGCTTTCTCGTCCCGACCGTCGGTTTCAATACGATCTACGGTGCCACCGCCACCATACCGTACTATTGGGCGCTGGCGCCCAATTACGACGCGACCTTTGCGCCGATGATTACCAGCCGCCAAGGCGTGCTGCCTCAGGCCGAATTCCGCCAGCGCTTCGAAAACGGCGCGCTCGCGATCCGTGGAGCCGGGATTTACCAGCTCGACCCGAATGCATTCGCGCCCGGCGCTCCCGGCAATCGCACTTGGCGTGGCGCGGTCGAATCGTCGGGCCAGTTTGCGCTCAACGACAAGTGGGTGTGGGGCTGGGACGGCGTTGCCGTTTCAGACAAGCAATTCCTCAACGACTACCGTCCAAGCCTTATGCATCATTCAAATTCCGGCGACCCCTTGCAGCCCGGAATCAATGAAGGTGTCTCGCAGCTCTATCTGACCGGCAAGGGTGACCGCAGCTATTTCGATGTGCGAAGTATTTATTACTACGGTTTCTCGCCGGCAGACGTTCAGAAAGAGCTTCCGATCGTCCATCCGGTCCTCGATTACAACCGGACACTGGGGCAGCCGATCCTCGGCGGTGAGCTAAGCTACAAGGTCAACCTGACGAGCCTCAGCCGCACCACTGCGGATTTCGATGCCATTTCCGCCGGCGCCCTCGCCAACGGGACCTGCGTTCAGACAGCCGATCCTGCGGTAAAGACGACGGCCAATTGCCTGTTACGCGGTGTGCCCGGCACCTACACGCGATTTTCGGCCGAATCGACATGGCGGCGAAGCATCACCGACTCGTTCGGCCAGGTGTTCACGCCTTTCGTCACGCTGCGCGCGGACGCCGCTTCGATGGAGATCAAGAATCAGCCCGGCGTTTCCAATTACATTCAGACCGGCGACGACAATCTGGTTCGCGCGATGCCGGCCGCCGGGCTAGAATACCGTTATCCTTTCATCAGCGTGGAATCCTGGGGGACGCAGACGATCGAGCCGATCGCGCAAGTGATCTTCCGCCCCAACGAGACGCAAATCGGGCGTTTCCCGAACGAAGATTCGCAGAGCCTGATTTTCGACGACAGTAATCTCTTCAGGGTCGACAAATTTTCCGGCTGGGATCGCGTCGAAGGCGGCAGCCGCGCCAACGTCGGGGCCCAGTACACCGCGCAGGTCAATCAGGCAGGTTTCTTCAATGCGCTGTTCGGGCAGTCGTACAATCTGTTCGGACAGAATTCTTTCGCAGTTGGCGGCCTAACCAACACGGGCATCGAAAGCGGCCTCGACACGACCCGTTCCGACTACGTCGGCCGCCTTTCCTATCAGCCGAATAGAATTTACACGTTCACGTCCCGGTTCCGGTTCGATCACAACAATTTCTCGGCGCAACGTACCGAGCTCGAGGCGCGTGCGAACTTCGACCGCTGGAGCACGTCGCTTCTGTACGGCGATTATGCGGCGCAGCCCGAGCTTGGCTTCTTGACCCGGCGCCAGGGTATTCTCGGCGACGTGTCGCTCAAACTGGATGCAAACTGGGTGCTGTCCGCCGGTGCGCGTTACGACATTACGGCCGACAAATTCGACCAGACCCGTATCGGTTTGGGCTACGTCGACGATTGCCTTATATTTGGCGTGAATTACATCACAGGTTACTCTTACGACGTGATCGGCAACCCGACCTTGGTGCACCAGATCATGCTGCAATTGAGCCTCCGCACGCTTGGCGGAACGGCCGTCAGCGAAAACGTCGGTGGCATTGGCAGCCATTAGCGAACGAAGCACGGAATGCGGATCATGAGCGTTCTTAAATCCTCTGCCCGCCGGCTCGTGGGCATCGCGTTGTTCGTTGCGGCTGCAATGGTGACGCTGCCGCACGCCGCCACCGCGCAGGTCGTCGCCATGGTCAATGGCGTTCCTATTACGGCGCTCGATGTCCAGCGCCGGATAAAGCTCATCCAGGTTTCGACACACAAAACGGCGACGCGCCAGGAGGCGCTGCAAGCTCTGGTCGATGACCAGGTCAAGATCGGCGCCGCAAAACAATTCCAGATTTCCGTCAGCAAGTCGGACGTCGACAATGCCTTCGCCTCGATGGCCAAACGAAGCGGACTGTCGTCGGAGCAATTCGCGCAACAGATCGAGAGATCGGGCGTATCGGTTGAGGCGCTGAGAGCAAGGCTTAAAGCGGACCTCACCTGGGATCAGCTGGTGCGCGGCCGATTTCAATCTTCACTCCGCGTCACCGATGCCGACGTTGCGTTGGCGATCAAGAACGACGGCAAGAATAGCTCCGATTCCATCGGGTACATCTATAGGATCTATCCGGTTATGATTGTCGTTCCGAATGGATCAAGCCCGGCAGTCCTGGAACGCAAGCACAAGGAAGCGGAAGAGCTGCGCGCGCAATTCCAAAACTGCAAGCAGGGCCTTGCGATGGCGCGCGCGCTTCGCGACGGCGCCGTGCGGGCGCCGGTCATGCGGACATCGGCCGCCTTGCCGGAAAAGCTGCGCCAGATACTCGACACGATGCCTCTCGGCCATTTGACGGCGCCGGAGATCACCGCCCAAGGCATCGAGATGTTCGCTCTTTGCAGTCGTACGCAGAGCGCCGAGGACGCGCCGATCAGAAGCGAAGCCAGGGAAAAGATTTTCAACAAGCGTTTCGCCGCCGAATCGAAACGATATCTCGAGGAAGCGCGAAAATCCGCAATGATCGAATACAAGCGATGAATCCGACAACGCCTCCCCTGGCGCTGACACTTGGAGAACCGGCTGGCATTGGACCCGATATTGCTCTCATCGCATGGTCGCGCCGCGACGAATTCAACCTGCCGCCATTTTATTTGATCGGCGATAAAGATTTCGTCGGCAAAAGAGCGGCTGCACTCAAACTCGACGTTCCGGTCAAACCTGCCGATCCGGAGGACGCGGTCGCGACGTTCTCGCGGGCCTTGCCGCTGGTTCCG
>DASUKT010000302.1:0-9339 GCA_036278575.1 Pseudolabrys sp.
AAATCGATCCAGCTCGACTACGAAGGCGAGATGATCGTCATCATCGGCAAGCGCTCCAAGCACCTGACGCTTGCCAACGCCGCCGGTGCCGTCGCCGGCTATGCTTGCGGCAATGAAGGCTCGGTGCGCGAATATCAGCGCCACACCACGCAATGGGGCATGGGCAAGAATTTCGACCAGACCGGCAGCGTGGGTCCGTGGATGGTGACCGCCGACGAATTGCCGCGCGGCGGCAAGGGTCTCAAGATCGAGACGAGGCTCAACGGCAAGACCATGCAGTCGTCCAACACCGACATGTTCATGTTCCCGGTGGCGGAGTCGCTCGTCTATCTTACCGAGGGCATGACGCTCGAGCCGGGCGACATCCTGTTCACGGGCACGCCGTCGGGCGTCGGCCATGCGCGCAAGCCGGAGCCGGTGTGGATGAAGGCCGGCGATACGGTTGAAGTCGAGATCGAGAAGGTCGGCGTGCTACGCAACCCGATCGAGGACGAAAAGGCGTGATGCTTGACAGGGCGGAGCGGGGCGGTTTCCCTGCATTGAATTAAACAAAGGCCGGCAAAAAGGCCGAATCGAGGGAGGATTCCATGAGGTACTTGCGTACGACTGTCGCCGCGTTGGCCATGATTGCGGCCACCGGCAGCGCATCGATGGCTGCATCCACGGATTGGCCGACGCGGCCGATCCGCATGCTCGTCGGCTTCGGCGCGGGCGGTGGCACGGATATCGTCACACGTATAGTCGCTGACCCGCTGAGCAAGCTGCTCGGTCAGCCGATCGTTGTCGAGAACAAGCCCGGCGCGGGCGGCTCGCTCGCCTCCGATATTGTCGCGAAAGCGCCGAAGGATGGCTACACCGCGACGATGATCAGCACCGGCCACACGGTGGGTGCGGCGATGATGAAGTCGCTGCCGTACGATCCGGTGAAAGATTTTGCTGCGGTCGGGCAGGTTGCCAACTCCTGTTTCGTCGTGGTGGCGCGCAAGGATTTTCCCGCGAACGATCTCAAGGGATTAATCAAGCTCGCGAAGGCCGATCCCGGTAAATTCAAGTCCGGCACCGTTGGCGTCGGCTCGACGCAGCATCTCGCCGCTTCGCTGCTTGAGCAGATGGCCGGCATCAAGGCGACGCATGTTCCGTATCGAACCACACCGGCGGTCGTGCTGGCGCTGCGCCACAAGGAGATCGATTACGCCGTCGACCTCGTGCACGCGGTGATCGGTCAGGTCAACGCGGGCGAGCTCAAGCTCATCGCATCCGGCGGGCCGAAGCGGTGCGCCGCCATTCCCAACGTGCCGACGATCGCGGAGTCGGGCCTGCCCGGTTACAGCGTTGTCGGCTGGTACGGCATCGCTTTGCCGGCCGGAACACCGAAACCGATCATCGACAAGATGAGCGGCGCGCTGAAGCAGGTGCTGGCGCGGGAGGATATTCGCGACAAGCTGGCCAAGGTCGGCGCCGAAGTCGATTTCAGCACGCCGGAGGAGTTCGCAAAAACAATCGCATCCGACACTGCCAAGTGGAAAATGGTACGCGACAAGGCCGGGCTACAACCAAGATAGCTCGGACGAATTATTGACGAGGCAAGGACGACAAATGGCCGATAAGTTGAATGTACTGGTGATCTGCGGATCGCTTCGCAAGAAATCCTACAATGCCGCTTTGGCGCGTGCGTTGCCGGGGCTGGCGCCACCGGAAATGAATATCGTCGCGGCCCCCGCGATTGACGCGTTCCCGCTCTACAACGCAGACATCCAGGAAGCTTCCGGCTTTCCGCCGGCGGCCGTCGATCTTGCCAACGCGGTGCGGGAGGCTGACGGCGTGTTGTTTGTGACGCCGGAGTACAATTGGTCGATGCCCGGCGTGCTCAAGAACGCGATCGACTGGGTATCGCGCATGAAGGAGCAGCCGTTCGAGGGCAAGCCGGTGGCGATCCAGTCATGTTCGCAAGGCCCACTCGGCGGCGCGCGCATGCAGTATCACTGGCGCATGTCGATGACGTTCTTGAAGGCGCACATCTTCGGCACGCCGGAGGTGTTCGTCGGCTCGGCGGCTTCCAAGTTCGACAAGGAAACGCTCGCGCTGACCGATCAGCCAACCAAGGATGCCGTGAAGACGCAACTTGCGGCGTTTGCGAAGTACGTCGCGCGGGTCAAGTCGAGCGCTTAAGGCGCGGAGGCCTGAGTGCCGGAACAGCAAATCCGCTTCGATGACGGCGCGGCCATGAGCGGATGATGGGCGTCTGGAGCCGTCTCGCCGGAGATGTTTTTCTCGATTGGCTTTCTGTCGGTTCCGGGCTCAAGTGGATCGACGTGGGATGCGGCAACGGGGCCTTCACCGAACGCATCGTCGAGCGTTGCGCCCCGTCCGAAGTACAGGGCGTCGACCCTTCCGAAGGGCAGCTTGCGTTCGCACGCAAGCGGCCGGCGGCGCGCGTCGCCGAATTTCGTTAAGGTAATGGGGATGGCGCTTCCATTCGGTGACCACGTATTCGACGTCGCCACGATGGCGCTCGTGATCTTCTTTTGTGCCAGACCCGGTCAAGGGAGTGGCCGAGATGGCGCGTGTCGTCCGGCCCGGTGGGACGGTCGCCGCTTATGCTTGGGATATGCTCGGCGGCGGATTTCCGATGGAACCGCTGCGGGCCGTGATGGAGGCGATGGGCATGGCGCACAGCATGCGACCGCCGAGCATCGAAGCTTCGCGTCTCGATGCGATGAATACGTTGTGGCGCGACGCGGGTTTTGATGCGGTCGAGACGCGCGCGATTACCGTACAGCGGAGCTTCGCCGATTTCGACGATCTCTGGGCGACTTATCTGCTCTCGCCAAGCACCGGCGGGATGCTTGACGCGCTGCCCACGACTCAGTCCGAGCAGTTGAAGGCGCGCTTGCGCACAAGCCTGCCTGCCGATGTCGCAGGCCGCATCACCTACAGCGCTCGCGCCAACGCCGTGAAAGGCCGCGTGCCCGAGTAATTGCGGCCGGCCGCCTTCAGCCCGCCGCTTGCGCGCGCTTCGGGAAAAGCTGCGGCCGCAGTTTCGGATGGCCGGCCATGGTCTTCGGCGCGTAGGGCGCCTCGGCGCCGAGTTCTTCGGCGGCATGCCAGGCCCAGCGCGGATCCCAGATCACCGCGCGCGCGAGGCAGATCATATCGGCGCGGCCGGAGGCGACGATATCTTCCGCCTGCTGGTAGCCGGCGATGAGGCCGACGGACATCGTGGTGATGCCGGCTTCCTTTTTCACCTTCTCGCCGAAGGGCACCTGGTAGGCCGGCGCAAGCGGAATCTTCTGCTTCGGGTGGAGGCCGCCGCTGGAAACGTCCATGTAGTCGAGCCCGCGCTTCTTGAGCTCCTTCGCGAGCAGCACGGTTTCTTCCGGCGTCCAGCCGCCATCGACCCAATCGGTCGCTGAAACGCGCACGCCGAGCGGCTTGTGCTCCGGCCACACCGCGCGCACGGCTTCGTACATTTCAATGACGAAGCGCATGCGGTTTTGCGTCGAACCGCCGTATTCGTCCGTGCGCTTATTGGTGATCGGCGAGAGAAACTGGTGTCCGAGATAGCCGTGCGCGCCATGCAATTCGATAACGTCGAAGCCGATGCGGTCGACGCGCTTCGCCGCCGCGGCGAATTCGCCGATGACGCGCTTGATGTCGTCCTTTGTCATCTCGTGCGGCACCGGCCAGCTGGTGTCGTACGGAATTGCAGACGGCGCTTCCGGCGTCCACGCATCCGGACCTTCAAGGATCGGCTTGCCGCCGGCGGCCGGTGGCATCTGCGGACCTTTGCGCCCGGCGTGACCGAGTTGCACGCCAAGCTTGGCAACGCCGTATTGCCGGCAGAAATCGTGCACGCGCTTGAGCGCCTTCTCGTTTTCGTCCGACCACATACCGGCGCAGCGTGGCGAGATGCGCCCCTGCGGATTGACGTCCGTCATCTCCGTCATCACGAGGCCGGCGGCGCCGAGCGCCATATTGCCGAGATGCATCAGATGCCAATCATTCGCCGAGCCATTGTCCGAGTTGTATTGGCACATCGGCGACACCACGACCCGGTTCGGTAAGGTCAATCCGCGCATCATGATGGGAGAGAAAAGCACGCTAGCCATTGAGAATTGTCCTTTCAGGGGGAGAGATGCGTTCGCATATCACATTCCGCCCGCGGCGCCGGAGGGCACCGCGGGCGTCAAAAGTTTCCGTTACTTCCGGTCAGTTCTTCATGGGCGGGTAGTCGCGCGAGAACACGGGCTTCGAGAGAAATTCCTTCGGGTCCATTTTCCAGAATTGACTGACCCTGTGATAGGTCTTGATGGTCTTGTTGACCATCTTGCTGCCCTGTTTCTCCACGCGGCGGACGTAGACGTCAATAATCACGTTGCCGTAATCGTCGAAGCTGATCGGCCCGCGCGGGGTTTCCGCCAGGGTGACGGACCTAATCGCCTTGACGAATTGGTCCGGATTATCGGCCTTGCCGCCCGTTTTGGCGAGCGCGGCCTCGATCACCTGACCGTCGATATAAAAACAGGCAGCATAGTGTCCGATGTGCACGTCCTTGCCGTAAATCTTTCTCATCGCGGCGATGAAGCGGTGATTGGCGTCGCTGTCGATGTCGAGCGAGTAGGGATTCGTGTTTATAAGCCCCTGCGCTTCTTCGCCATACGCGCTAATGATCGTGTCATCGGCGCAAGTCGATCCGCCGACCAAGTGCTGTTTCACGCCGAGCGCCTTCGCTTGTTTGATGAACTTGATCGGATTCGATCCGGCCAATCCGACGCAAATGGCATCGCAGTTCGGAATCTGTGCAACATAAGGCGCATAGTCGGCGGTCTTGAGCGGCGACCAGAGTTTCTTGACGACGCGGCCACCTTCTTCCTCCAGCACACGCTGGAAGCCGCCGATTTGCTCATAGCCGAAGGCAAAATCATCGGCGATGGTGGTCGCGGTTTTAAGTTTCATTTCAGTCGCGACGTAATCGCCGAGCGGGTAAAGACACTGCGCCGACGTATAGGAGGTGCGCGTCAGATAATTGTTGCGCTTGCGCTGCGTGACGTCCTCGGCCCCGGCAAAAGCGAGCGTTGGCATCTTGGATTGAGCCAGAAAGTCGAGTGTCGCAAGCAACTCGAAGGCGGCAAACGGCCCAAGCACGACGTTGACCTTGTCGCGTTCGACCAGTTCCTGCGCCTTGGTCTTGGCGCCGGCCGGGCTGCCGCCGGTATCGGCGACCGTCAATTCGATCTTGCGGCCCGATAATTTGAAATTCTTGTCCTTCAGGAAGGCCGTAATGCCTTCTTCCGCGTGTTGCCCGCCGGCGGCGAGCGGGCCCGTTTTCACGGTCAGCAGGCCGATCTTGATCGGCGCGTTCTGCGCGATAGAGGGCATCGGAAACGACGCGGCTCCGGCGGCGGCAGCCGAGCCAGCGAGGAATTTGCGGCGATTGACGCGTAGCGGCATGGGTCTCCTCCCGTTTATTCCGGCTGTTCGCGCAGCCGTTTTTGCCCTGGAAGCGTTGCGGTCCGCCGCGAGTTTGCGCCAATTTCGAGGCCTTGCGCAACGACGCCGCCGCCGCCCACTCAGCCCAACGGTTCTTCGGCCCGCCTACGAGAATTGAAGCTTTCTGCCTTTGAGCCAAGCGGCGGCTTGCGCATGGAGCGCCTCGAGCGCGGGACCCTCGAGGCCCGGCATATCGCGCTTCACCACGTAACCGGCTTTGGTCTGAAGATAGGCGAGGTGGCGATAGCCCTCGGGGAATCGCGCCAGCAAATCTTGATCGAGTGCGAGCCTTGCGGTTGGATCGACCGGATCGATCCGGTCCTTCTCATAAGTGTGCCGCCGCAGCACGATGCCCCAACGGTTCTTGCGTTTCTCCAGGAAGTCAAAGGCGCGCCCGAAGCACGTTACATCGCAGAGCACGCCATCGACCGGCGCGCGCTGCGAAATGGTGGTCTTGGTTTGCGCGGTCGCGCGCCTGCCCTTGATATCGATCGTCGTGCCACCAAGCATGTGGTAGATGCGCGCGCCGCGCTCGTAACCTTCCTGGCTGACCTTGATGAATTCCTCGAAGGTGCCCTGAAACCAGGTCGCCCACATGGCGCCGTCCTTGTGCCAGACGGTGCGGAAGCGCTCCCACTCGCGCGCATCGCGCCATAGCGCCCAGTTCTCGATCAGTTCGCGGATGGCGAGTTTGTCGGCGGCGGTGCCGGGCATTGCTGTTTCCCTCGTCATGCCCGCACTTGTTGCGGGCATCCACGTCTTGCATCATCGAGACCATAAAGACGTGGATGGCCGGCACAAGGCCGGCCAAGACGGAGAAATGCAATGTCGAGACTGTCCGGCAAAGTCGCGATCGTCACCGGCGGCGCAAAAGGCATCGGCCGGCATTATTCGCAGGCGCTCGCGGCCGAAGGCGCGCGCGTAATGATTGCCGACATTGCCGACGGCAAGTCGCTTGCCGAGGAAATCGCCGGCAAGCACGGCGAAAATTCCGTGGCCTATGTGAAATTTGATGTCAGTGACGAAGATCAGGTCAAGACGCTTGTCGCGCAAACCATCGAGCGCTTCGGCCAGATCGACGTATTGGTGAACAACGCGGCGGTGTACGCGACGCTTACGCCGCGCAAATTCACCGAATGGGACAGCGAGACGTGGGACCGCGTGATGGCGGTCAACACGCGCGGACCGTTCCTGATGGTCAAGCACGTCGCGGCGCACATGATGGAGCGGCGCAGCGGCAAGATCATCAACATTGCCTCGGGCGCCGCCTACAAGGGCGTGCCGCGCATGCTGCCTTACGTCACGAGCAAGGGCGCAATGCTGGCTTTCACGCGTGCGCTATCGCGGGAGCTTGGCGAGTACGGCATCGCCGTCAATTCGCTCTCGCCGGGCTACATCCTGAGCGATACGGGCCTCGCGAACACGGCGCATGTCGAGGATGAGCGCGCGCCCGTGCGCAATAGCCGCGCCTTCAAGCGCGACGCCTATCCGGAAGACCTGCTCGGTGCGCTGATTTTCCTCGCGTCGAACGACAGCGATTTCGTTACTGGTCAGTCATTAGTGGTGGACGGCGGCTCGGTCAATAACTAGAAATTTTTTCGGGGACGCTTTTCAGAGGAGGGGATTATGTGGGAGCGATCGTTTCGATCGGTTGCCGTACTCGCATGTGTGATGGTGACGCTCGGTGGTGTTGCCGCCGCAAAGACGATCAACATTCTTGCCATAGGCGCAAGCAATACGGCCGGTAAGGGCGTCTCCGATAGTGAAGCGTGGCCAGCGGTCCTCGAGGGCATGCTCAAGCACAAAGGTTATGACGCGCACGTTACCGTGCGCGCGGCAAACGGCCTGACCAGCACACAGATTGTCAGTTACACCAACTCCATCCCGGCCGGGACACAAGTCGTCATCTTCGATGCTGGCGGCTCCAACGATCGCAAACGCAATGTTTCGCTGGCCCAGTCCGCGGCGAACAAGGCCGAAATCGTGCGGCGCATCCGCGCGCATGGCGCCGTGGCGATCAAGGTGCCGTATGGCAATGGCCACAGGGGAGGCTATCCCAGGCAGGCCGACGGCATTCATTTTACGCCGGCTGGCCACCGCATGATTGCGGCGAAACTGATGGCGCGCGTGATTGCAGCGACGCGGCGGTAAGTGCCCTCACTGCGCCCGTTGCCGTCCGCATCCCAACGGTGTCGGTCGCTGCGTGGTTGCTTGTCTCCGCGGCCGACCTACATAACCTGCATGCGCCGGGATTCGCAGGTTTCGCCGGGTTGGAGCCCAGGTTATAATGGCCCCAAATCGGCTAATTCCGCATGGAGGAACGCTCATGTCGCTTGCTGAAGTTGCCGGCCGAAAACACAACATTCAGGGCGCGCGGCAGGCCTATTACGACAAGATCTCCAAGTTCCACCTGACGCCGCTTTGGGAAGTTCTCAAAGGCCTGGTCACGCCCGAGCCGAAGACGCAAATGATTCCGGCGCTGTGGAAGTTTCCGGAAGTCGAGAAGCTGATGCTCGAAGCTGGTGACGTTATCACCGCCGAGGAAGCAGAGCGCCGCGTGCTCGTGCTGGAAAATCCCGGCGATCCCGGCAAATCGCGCATCACCAATGCGCTATTCGCCGGCATCCAGCTCATCATGCCGGGCGAGATTGCTGATGCGCACCGCCACGTGTCCTCCGCCATTCGCTTCGTGCTCAAAGGCAAAGGTGCTTACACGGCGGTCGAAGGCGAGAAGGCGATGATGGAACACGGCGACTTCATCATCACCGCGAACTGGGCGCCGCACGACCATGGCAATCCCGGCAAGGAGCCGGTGATGTGGCTCGACGTGCTCGACATGCCGACGGTCAATCACTTCCAGGCTTCGTTCGCCGAGCATTTCGACGAGAAGATGCAGAATGTCGATCACGAAGATGGCGACTCGTTCGACCGCTACGCTTCCGGCGTATTGCCGGACGGTGCGCCGGCAACGATGAATCGTAGCCCGGTCATCAATTATCCGTACGCCAAGATGCGGCCGATCCTGGAGCGGCTGAAGAAATCCGGCGACATCGACAAGAGTCATGGTGCGCGCGTGCGCTACGCCAATCCGATCAACGGCGGGCCGGTGCTGCCGACGATGGGAGCCAATCTTTCGCTGCTGCCGAAAGGCTTCAAAGGCGAGCCATACCGCTCAACCGACGGGACGATTTTCTGCGTCGCCGAGGGCAAGGGCACAACCACGATCGATGGCGAGGAGTTTGCCTGGGGCGTCAACGATGTGTTCGTCGTGCCGCCGTGGAAGCAATATCGGCACAATGCCGCCGAAGAGGCGGTGTTGTTCTCGATCTCCGATCGCCCGGCGCAGGAATCGCTCGGCATCTGGCGCGAAGCACGCTAACGGCGACGAAGTTTTCAGGCGGGCGCTTCGCTCTTGCGGAGCGCCCGCAGCCGTGTCCAGTCGATGCCAAGCATGACGGCTGCGGCGGTCAGTCCGGCGGCGTTGATGTAAATCGCGCCGGGGAATGCTTCCGGCGGCAACACCACCGCAAGCGATATGACGCCGTAGATGACGCGGCCGGTGACGTTAAGCCTCGACAGCGCGAATCCGACCGCGGCGGTCGTGCCGAGCCAGATGCCGAAGGTCACGCGGCTCAAGTTCAGTGCGATCTCGGTCCAGCTTCCGTCCATCAGCAAGCTTGGCGTGAGCACGAACAGAAACGGCAGGAGGAATGTGCTCCAGCCGACGACGCAGGCAATCCATCCCGTATTCCAGCCGTCCGTGCGTGCGATATTGGCCGCTGCATAAGCGGCAAACGCGACGGGCGGCGTGATCATCGAGAGAATGCCGTTGTACATGACGAACATGTG
>DASUKT010000303.1:0-3009 GCA_036278575.1 Pseudolabrys sp.
AGGCCTCGTTCTCCGGCGTCTGGATCGCCGCACTGTAGACGTGCGCCGAAATATTGCCGAGGGCCTCATCGCCCATGAACGGCAGGGCGAACTCGTCATAATTGGTGCTGCCGCCGAGAATGATCGTCTTGTTGCCGGACGCGCGCAGCTGCTTGGGGAATTGCAGAACCATCGGTCCGACCATCAACGCGAAGATCGCGTCGATGTTTGATTTGATGCCCGGAATGTACGGCCCGAAGTCCTTGGTGCCGAAAGGCACCCAGATTTTCTGCACGACCTTGCCGCCGCAATCCTCGAAGGCCTTCTGGAATCCGCCAACCTGCTCGTACCCGAAGGCGTAGTCGGTGCCGATCGCGGAGACGCGCTTGTAGCCTTGCTCGCAAGCCCATTGCCCGAGCGCATGGGTCGGCTGCGACGAGACCCACGTGGAGCATACGGTGTAAGGAAATTTGTCGGATTGCCGCTGGGCAATGTCGTCGCCCGTGGTGATGGTGCCGATAAAGAGCGTCTTTTCCCGGTTCGAAACCGGCGCCAGCGCTTAAGCCGCCGACCCAAGCACCGCGCCGACGATCATGTCCACTTTGTCTTGGAGGATGAGCTTCTTGGCCATGGTCACGTCGCCGTCGACGCTGCCTTTGTCATCCGCGACGATGAAGCTCACCTTGGCGCCGCCCAGCTTGCCGTCATGTTCGTCGAGATACATCTGAAAGCCGTTGACCATATCGGTGCCGAGCTGGGTGATGATGCCCGTGCGCGGCGCCAGGAATCCGATCTTCAATTCCTGCGCGTGTGCACTTTGTGCAGCCAGCAGGATCGCGGCTCCGACGAGTAGCGATGAAACAATGCGTCCGGTGATGCTGGTCATGATTTCTCCTCCCGATTGGCCACGCGCTGCTCTGGCGCGAACGGCCATTTGCAGGATACGGTAGTGATTTACCGCCGGAAGTGGAAGGCGGTGAGGAGAGAGGCGCGCGTCCCACATGGACTGCGGCCCGCCGGAATTGCGATGTCGTGTGCCATTTCACGTGCTTGGCCCGTTGACCTGCGGCCAGCAGGACTTTCCGCACGCCAACGTGCCATCACCATCAGATACAAACAGCGTCGGGAACAACCCGCGCGCGTGCCGCTCAAGCTGCCTCTTCGGCTTCCTGGTTGAGCACTTCCTGCGCAAGTTCCGTCAGCTTGTCGTCGGTTTCCTTTTCTTCATCGAGAGTTTCCTGAAGAAGTGAAACCGCCTCGTCCAATTCGAGCTCCTGCGCCCAGGCGCGCAAGGTGCCGTAGCGCGAGATCTCATAGTGTTCGACCGCCTGCGCGGCGCCGACGAGACCGGCGTCTAAAGCTGGCGAGTTCTTGTATTCCTTGATGATCTCTTCGCCTTCATCGATGATTCCGACGATGGCCGGGCAATTCTTCCCGCGCGGCGTCTCATCAATGAGCTTGAAGACCTGCTCCAACCGCTTCACGTGCTCCTCGGTCTGTTCCTCGTGCTGCTCGAAGGCGCCGGCGAGGTCCTCGGAACTGGCCGCCTTGGCCATTTTCGGCAAGGCGGAAAGTATTTTCTTTTCGGCAAAATAGATGTCTTTCAGACCCTCGTGGAATAGCTCATCGAGCTTCTTGGGTTGTTTGGCCATCGGCGCCTCCTGAGTTGCGGATTGGACAAGCAACGCCGTGCGGATGCGCGTGTTCCGCACGCGCTCAGGATGAAAGCGTCGTGTCTTAGCCGAGTTGCCGGGCCAAGGCGCGCTGAACAGATTCGTCGGGCGGCCGCGTGAATGTGCCGCAACGACCACACCGGCATGGCAGCATTGGACCTGGGTCCCACTCGATTTAGATAGACGTATGCCCGACGATCATGGGTTCGCCGTACTGCCGCGAGGCGAGGCATGTTGAGGAGTTGGCCGCAGCTTTTCGGTATCGTTCTCGCCTTCGCGCTATTTAACGGCCACGGTCAGGCTCAACCGGGCGGTCCGCCCGCGGCCGACAAAGAGCTCGTCGTCGCCACCAAGGAAACGCCGCCCTTTGCGATGAAACGGGCCGACGGAAGCTGGCACGGCATCAGCATCGACCTCTGGCGGCATATCGCCGATCGGCTGCACCTGCGCTATCGCCTCGTGGAACAGCCGACAGTCCAGTCCTTGATCGATGGGACGGCGAAAAATTCATTCGATGTCGCCATAGCGGCGCTGACGGTGACGGCGGCACGCGAGCGCGCGGTGGAATTTACCCAACCATTTTACACCACGGGCCTCGGCATCGCTGTGCCGGCAAGCGAAGGGCGATGGATGCAGATTTTTCGTACGCTCTCTTCGTTCGGCTTTTTCCAGGCCGTTCTGGCTTTGCTCGGCATCGCGATTTGCGTGGGTTTCGTGATCTGGCTTCTGGAAAGGCGCAAAACCGACCACTTTGCCGGCGGCATCAAGGGATTCGGCTCCGGCGTCTGGTGGTCCGCCGTCGCCATGACGCAAGCCGGCGCAGCGCAGAACGCGCCGGCGACGGTTGCCGGGCGCATCGTGGCAACCAGCTGGATGATCGCTTCTGTCATCGCGATCGCGGTCTTTACAGCCGGAATCACCTCCGCGCTGACCAAGCGCGAATTGCAGGGTAACGTGCAAGGCGTGAATGATTTGCGATCGATCCGCGTCGGAGCCGTTACCGGTTCGGCGACCGTCGGCTATCTCGACCACCAGCGGATTTCTCACCGCGGTTTTGCAAACCCGCGCGATGGCCTGAAGGCGCTGCAGGCAGGCACGATTGATGCCTTCGTCTATGATAAACCGCTGCTGACCTGGATCGTCTTGCAGGATTTTTCGTCAACGTTGCGCGTCTTGGACGTCTCCTTTGACGATCAAAACTATGCAATCGCTTTGCCCAAGAGTAGCGCGTTACGCGAGAAGCTCGATATCGCCCTGCTGGAAGAGATCGAGAGCGATTGGTGGCAGCAGACGCTGTTTCAGTATCTCGGCAGGGAAAAATCAGCCGACGCGAAGGCGCTCTGAGCAGCCGGGCATG
>DASUKT010000304.1:0-4965 GCA_036278575.1 Pseudolabrys sp.
GCGGCTTCGATTTTGTCGATGCGCCGGTATCCGGCGGCCAGGCCGGTGCGGAGAACGGCGTGCTGACGGTGATGTGCGGCGGCGATGAGCCGGTATTTGCGAAGGCGAAGCCGGTGATCGACGCCTACGCGCGCGCCTGCAACCTGATGGGCAAGCCCGGCTCCGGTCAGCTCGCCAAGATGTGTAACCAGATTTGCATCGCCGGCCTCGTGCAGGGTTTATCCGAGGCGCTGCACTTCGCCAAGAAAGCCGACCTCGACATCGAGAAGCTGATCGCAACGATCTCAAAAGGCGCGGCGCAAAGCTGGCAGATGGAGAACCGCTACAAGACCATGATGGCGGGCAAATACGACCACGGCTTTGCCGTCGACTGGATGCGCAAGGATTTGAGTATCTGTCTCGGGGAAGCGCGCAAGAACGGCGCTAGCCTTCCGGTCACGGCCCTCGTCGATCAGTTCTATGCCGAAGTGCAGAAGATGGGTGGCAAGCGGTGGGATACGTCCAGTTTGCTCGCTTTGCTCGATCGCTAAGACTCACGCCTTCGCGCTCGGCCGTGCCGAAACCTCCGCGTGCCAGCGCTTCGCGTGCGTGAGTTGATCGGGAATTGCAAGTTTCGACACTCTCATGAAGTCGACCGCGCACAGCGCGGTGATGTCGGCCACCGTATAGCGGTCGCCGGCAACGAACTGGTGCCGTGCGAGCTGGCCGTTCATGATTTCCAGAAAATCAAACACACGCGGCTTGTTGGCCTCGGCCCAATCCGGCACCTGCGGCACCTCGAGCGGCTTCATCGCCGGGTGACTGTGGCGGAAGACCTGAGAAACCGGGAAAAACAAATGCAGTTCGACGCGCCTGTTCCACATCTCGACTGTCGCAACGTCCTTGGCATCGGTACCAAATAGCGCCGGGGACGGCTGCTGTGCCTCGAAATAACGGCAGATCGCGATGGATTCGGTGATGATCGCGCCATCGTCGAGGACAAGGGCCGGCATTCGCTGCAAAGGATTGATCTTGGTGTACTCCGGCATCTTGTGCTGCTGGGCCATGATGTCGACCTGCTCCGTCGGCACCGTGATCCTCTTCTCAGCTAGGAAGATACGCACGCGCCGTGGATTGGGCGCCCTGTTGCTGTCGTAAAGCTTCATTCACGCCCTCCCCGCGACTTCGGACAAACACAAAGCCGAACACGCGGCAAACGACGAGTCAAAGGCATGGCTAATAAACGTTAACCGCTTTTTTTAGCTTGGCTTTAAGGCTGGCTTTAAGGATTGCAGGCCAAAACTGCCGGCCAAATTTATGCGTAATGACGCAGTGAAATGACGTTTGCCCCCGATCAGCCGAGCCGAGCCGCCGCGCCGGAAATTTCCCCGGTCAAACGCCGGCTGGCGGCGCAATATGTGCGCGACGCGCGAGACCGCCTGACCTCCCGCGGCCGTATCCCCGCTTTCGATTACGAACTTTTGCGTCAGTATGCGCAAAATCGGCTTTCCGCATCGCCGGTCATCCTGCTGTTGATCGGCACCATCGGCGTGCTTGCGAGCTTGTGGACCGGCGCGGTGGCTGGCGGAGCGTGGACCACCTCCGTGTTGGTTATTCACGCGGCGACGATCGCCAATTGCCGTCGGTTTCTGGAGCAACAGATCGCCCCCGAGACACCGACTCGGCGATGGCGGCTGCGTTTCATTTTGCTCGATCTTTTTTACGGGCTGGCGTGGATGTTCATGCTCGTCCATCCAGTCGGCTTAGACGAGCGTTCCGGCATGTTCATGTTGTTCGTCATGCTGCTGATCGTCGCGATATCGAGCATGCTGGCATCCTCGCTACCCATGGCGGCCCTTGCGGCGACCGTTCCGGTGACAGCCGCGATCGCGCTCGACTTCACGTTGCAGGGAAATTTCCGCACCTACATCCTTGCGATCATGGCCGTCAGCGTGCAGGGCTATTTTGCGTTGCTCGCGTACCGGCTTAACGCGACGATGCTGGCGACCCTACAGGCTCGCGCGGAAAAAGACGCGCTCATCGGAGAACTCGAGCAGTCAAAAGCGATCTCCGACGAGGCCCGCCGTCGTGCGGAGGCCGCCAACATCGCAAAGTCACGCTTCCTCGCGCAGATGAGCCACGAGCTGCGCACGCCGCTCAATGCCATTCTCGGATTTTCCGAAGTCATGAATTCGGAAGTTTTCGGCGAGCACAGCGTGCGCGCCTACAAGGACTACTCGGCCGACATCCACAGCTCGGGCGTGCATCTGCTCGGGCTCATTAATGAGATTTTGGATCTCTCACGCATCGAAGCCGGGCGGTACGAGCTCAACGAAGAGGCGATTTCGCTCGCCGCCGTGATCGAGGATTGCCACCATCTGCTCAAGTTACGCGCGAGCAATCGCGGTATCACGCTGCACGAGGCATTCGAAGGCGACCTGCCGCGGTTATGGGCAGACGAACGCGCGCTCCGGCAAGTCTGCCTCAATCTTCTTTCCAACGCGATCAAGTTTACGCCGCAAGGCGGCGAAATCTGGCTGAAAACCGGATCGACAAAGTCCGGTGGGCAGTTCATGAGCGTCAAGGACAATGGACCCGGAATCCCGGAAGAAGAGATTCCGATCGTTCTTGCTTCCTTCGGCCAGGGCAGCAATTCGATTAAATCCGCTGAACAAGGCGCAGGGCTGGGCCTGCCGATCGCGAAGAGCTTGATCCATTTGCATGGCGGGACCTTTACACTGACCTCGAAAGTGCGCATCGGCACCGAGGTGATGGTGACCTTTCCGCCCGAACGGGTGGTGACAGCCATGGCGCCGATAGCCGAGGAAGCAGCGCCGCCGGTCGTCCCTCAAGAGCAAAGTGACCGCATTAGCGACGAACGCCGGAAACTGCTTCGACACAGCTTGTTCAGGGTGGGAACCTGATTCCAGCCCTTGCGGCCAATCACCCAATTGCGTTCCCGGCGGCGGCGCTTATGGTCCGCCCAAACTCAACTTCTGACCGCATCTGATGACGACAATCGCCACCCCCTGCGTCAAGGTCTGCACGCTCGATCCGGCTTCCAGGCAATGTCTGGCTTGTGGCCGCACCATCGATGAAATTGCGCGCTGGATGCTGATGACCCCCGAGGAACGGGCCCGCATCATGGCGGAATTGCCGGCCCGGCGCGGCGCCACCCCCACCCCCGAAGCAGCCATCGGGTGACGCCGTGAGTCGCCGTTTGACCTGGTCGCTTTTGCTGGGAGCCGCGCTTTCGCTTGCGGTCGTCATCGCCAGCAACGAACAGGATCCGATTGCGGATCTGTTGCGGCGCGATTCGTCCTCATTGTTGCTGAAAGCGGCGCTCGTGGCTTTTGCCGTGGGAATTGGACTTGCGGTCCTCCGCCGGCGCCTGTCAAAAGTATTCGAAGCCGCCCTGATCTGGTTTGCGATCGGACTATTGCTGGTGATCGGCTACACCTACCGCTTTGAAATGCACGACGCGGTTGACCGCGTGCTGGCGGAATTGATACCCGGCCGCGTGGTGACCCATGGTCACACGGTCGAGGTCGTGCGCGGCCACAGGGGCGATTTTGCCGTCTCGGCGCATATTAACGGCGCTCACGTCTCGATGGTGCTGGACACAGGTGCGAGCTCGGTCGTGCTCACACGCGATGCAGCCAAAGCCGCCGGACTTCCGATTGAGGTGCTGAACTATTCGGTGAATGTCGAAACGGCCAACGGTGTAACCCGCGCGGCGCCGGTCACGCTGGATCGGCTTGCGGTGGGTGGCGTGACAGAGCGCTCCGTCCCCGCGTTGGTGGCGCAAGCCGGTCAGCTCAAAAAGAGTCTGCTCGGCATGAGCTTCCTCAATCGCCTCGAAAGCTGGGAAGTGCACGGCGACAAGCTGCGCCTGCGCGGCGGCAATCAATAAGAAGCTCAAAGCAGGCTGAGGAGAAATCTCAAGCCGGCGAGCAACACGAAAATTCCGAACGCAATCTCAAGCTTGCGCCGCGGCAGCCAATGCGCGAGGCGGACGCCGAACGTCGTCGTATAGCTTGAAACCGGCGCCATCAGCACAAGGCCGATCAGCGACACGAAGCCGATCGATAAAGGCGGCAGCACTGCCATGTGCTTCCAGCCGGCAATCATGTAGCCGATCGTTCCGGCAATCGTGATCGGCACACCGATGCCCGCCGAGGTCGCCACCGCGCGCTGCATCGATTCCCCATAGAGCGTGAGGACCGCGTTGGAAACCGCGCCGCCGCTGACGCCCACCAGCGAGGAAAACAGGCCGGTGATGAAACCGAAGAAAGTAAGCAAACCACGGCCGGGCAATTGCGTGCCGAGATTCCAGCCTTCGCGCCCGAACAGCATCTTGGTGCCGATGAAGGATGCAAAGACGACGAAGGCGAGCTTGAAGACGGGCGCCGGCGCAAAGGCCGCGACGATCGAGCCGATCACAACGCCGCCGACGGCAGGCGCCGTCCATAGCCGCAGGACCTGCGGAATGACGGCGCCCTTCTTCTTGTGGCCGAGGTAGGAGCGCACCGTCGTCGGCACGATGATGGCGAGCGACGTACCAATGCACAGCTGAATGCGCACGTCTTCCGGTACGCCGAGCACGCGGAAAACTTCATAAAGCACCGGCACGATAATCGCGCCGCCACCGATACCGAAAAGCCCGGCCAGCACGCCGACCAGCGCACCGGCGCAAACGATCCAGACCGCGAGCCAGGCGATCTCGCCAATCGGATATCCAAGCAGCATCGATTCCCCGGCGGGCGAGCAGCAGCCCGGTACAACCTCAGGCCGCGATGTGCGCCAAATCGGAACCCGTGTCCAGCACCAGCGCTAACGCATCAGCTATGACGCGAGCGTCGGCGCCCGGCCTGACAGCCTCGGTCGCGATGTGACGCCGGAAAGCGCGCGCGCCCGGGACCGCTTGAAACAGACCAACGATATGGCGCGTGATCGCATGCAAACGGGCGCCCGATGCAAGCTCGC
>DASUKT010000305.1:0-2644 GCA_036278575.1 Pseudolabrys sp.
CAACGGCTTTCCGAACTGTTATTGGGGCTGGGGACCGGAGGACCTTGAGCTTGGCTTTCGCTGCCGCATCAAAGGTTACGATTTCGAGCGCCGGGATGGCACCTACATTCCGCTGCGCCATAAGCATGCCGGCTTCTCCGCGCCGCATGTATGGACTGAAGAGGGGAAACGCACCAACGAGCTTTTCCAGAAGCGCAAGCCGCATTTGCGGGAATTGATCGAGCAAGACGGCGTGGGTGCGTTGAAATTCGAGTTGTTGGAGAAAAAGCCGCTTACGCTGGCCAATGGCCAACCGGTGCCCAACGGTTGGCATTGCCTCGTCGATCTCGGCCCGCCGGATATTGCGTGATGCCAAGGGCACGAGGTGATTTCACCTCATGCGCTTAGTCACGTGCGTGGCATTGGTCGCGCCGGGTGAACTGCTCATCTGCGCAAAGCTCAGCGGCGCAGCCAGCGCGACAGCGCGGTTGCCGCCGTTGCAATCATCAATCCGGTTTTAATTTCATGGTTTGTCTCTCTCTCCTCATGGGTGGAATACTCGCTTCGCGGCACCAAGACATTGGCACCGAACGGGTTGAACGTTCGGTACTTGCCCGCGTTCCTTCTCGTTTTTGGAAGACAGACTTGGGACTCCTCGCAAGCGCATGCGCAAATCGAGAGGCCCCGGCATCGATTTCACATAACCCTGTGATATCAGTGAACGAGAAAGCTCAACTGGTTCCGGCCCAAGTTCCTGAAACCAAGTTCATGCCATGCTCGTTCCTGAATGGAACAGCATGCAAATCGCAAGGGAGGACGGCATGTCTGAAGTCAAATATGAGATTGTGGAGCACGATGGCGGCTGGGCCTACAAGTCCAACGGCGTTTTCTCGGAGACCTTCCCGAACCACGCCGCTGCGCTGAAAGCAGCAAAAGCGGCGGCGGCGGAGCAGATTGTGCCCGGACCCACCGAGGCCATTCAATACGAGGACGCGCAAGGCAAATGGCACGTCGAAACAGCACGCGGCAACGATCGCCCGGCGACCAAAGTCAAAGATTAAGCCAGCGCGATTTCTCTTAGGCGGCCCGCGCATGCTGCGAGGCTGACGTTCAACCGCGGCGCTCGGTGTAACCGCGCGGAAGTGTTGTTCACTGCCAGAGACCGTAACTCGTCCATTTTGACTCGGGGATTTCGCCGCCGATCTTATACTTGAACGAGCGCACCTGCATGTTGTCGGACGTTGCCGTGCAGGTGTAGGAAATGGCGTACCACTTTCCGTGGCTCCTGAATGCCGCGCCTTTGGCCGTTATCGTATTTTTGTCGATATAGGTTTGGGTCATGGCATCGGCCACCGCGCGATCCGGCCGATATTGACGATGGTCTTTGTGGATGCGCTGCATGGCGGCGTAGTCGCAAATCTGCACCAGGCGCTCGGTCGGGGTGAGCCGGAGAAGACTCCGCTGAAACCGGCTTTGGGCAGTGACGCTGGCAGTCGTGACCAAGAAAACCGCAATCGCTAGCGCGAGCCGCCGCATTCCACCGTTCCGATTCGCTGATCGAGTTGAGCGCTTTTCGCAGGCGAGCCTGCTTCATGCAAGCAAAACACCGCCGCTCAGACCAACAAACGGCCATCGGGGACAACTTGTCGCGTTCGCTCACGTGTATTTCGGATCGCGCTCGAGCAACTCGATGGAAATACCTTGCGGTCCGCGCAAGAAACAGACGCGAATGCCCGGACGCGCCGTATGCGGTTCCTTGGTAAACTCGACGCCCTTGTGCTTGAGTTCGGCGGCGATCGCGTCGATGCCGACGACAGACAATCCGAAATGATCGAGGCCTTGGTAAGGGGTCGTTGGCGCCGGATTGACTCCATCGCCGGAGACGACCGGCGCGATAAAGATCTTGGCACCGCCGAGTTTCAAATCGACGCGCGGCTTGCCTTGCTGCGTGGAACGGATCACCTCAGCGCCGAGCATGTGCTCGAACCATTGCGCCGTCGCCTCCGGATCGGAGCTGCGAAGATGGACATGATCCCAGGTAGCAGACAAGGAAGTCGGCATGATTGGCTCCATGACGGCGATATTGGGCCATTTGTTGTCGCGTTCAGGTATTGGAGTTTTCGCCTTATTAACGCCGCGAGTCTTGCGGAAATTTAATGGACTGGGCCGGTGTTGATGCCCTTTCCAAACGAGGCGTTCACGCCGGGTTCACCCGACAGGGACAAATCTGGAAGACGGAACCGACCAATTCGTTGGTTTGGCAATGCAAATGCAACCGCAGGAACCGACCCGGTCGCCCGTTTGTTTATACAGCGGTTACGGCCTTGGGGCGAACCGTAGGAGGTACGCATGAGAAGGATTCTTACAGCTACGGCGGTCGCCGCGACGCTCGCGGTCGCGAGTGTTGCCGCGCCGCAAAGTGCCGAAGCACATTGTCACGGCTGCGGCGTTGCCGCCGGCGTGGTCGGCGGTCTGGCCGCCGGGGCGATCATCGGCAGCGCGCTGGCGGGACCCCGCTATTACGGACCGGGGTATGGGTACTATGCACCCGGTCCGGTCTATTACGGCCCGCATTGCTACTGGACGCGGGAGCGGTGGTGGAACGGCTGGCGCTGGCACACGCGCCGCGTGCGCGTCTGCAACTAACTTCACGAAGCGACACACA
>DASUKT010000306.1:0-8102 GCA_036278575.1 Pseudolabrys sp.
GTCTGTTGCCCAATCGCGAGATTAAGCGTCACCACCAGTCCAAAGTGAACCGGATCGATGCCGACCGCCTGCACCATCGGCATGACAATCGGAATGACCAGGATGATCGCCGCCGCCGAATGCAGAAACATGCCCAGGATCAGAAATGCAAAATTGAGCAGCAGCAGCACGACGTATTTGTTGTCAGTTAGCTGCGTGATCGCATGACCGAGCGCTTGCGGCAGCTGCGCCTCTGTCAGGAACGTGCCGATCAGCGCCGACGCTGCCACCAGCAGCATGACGACGGCGGTCTGGATCCCGCCGTCAACGCAGGCCTTTTTCAGCTCACGGAAATCGAGATCGCGGTAGATAAATCCGCCGACCACGACGGCTGCGACCACCGCCATGCCGGCGCCTTCCGTCGCGGTGACGATGCCGCCGAAAATGCTGCCGAGAATGGCGACCGGCAGAATGAAGGCCCAGAGCGCCTCCTTGAACGTCCGCCATACTTCCGAAAGGCGGAAAGCCTGCTCGCGCGGAAAGTTGTATTTGACGGCGTGATAATAGGCCGCGCCGGCCATGCACAGCGCGCCGATCAGTCCCGGCACGATGCCGGCGACGAATAGCTTGACCACCGAGGTCTGCGCCATCACCGCGTAGAGAACCATCGGAATGGATGGCGGAATGATGATGGCGAGGCTCGCCGCCGACGACATTGTGGCCGCAGCGACTTCCTTCGAATAGCCGCGGCTTTTCATCGCCGGGATGAGGATCGTGCCAAGCGCCGCGACATCGGCAACGGCCGAGCCGGAAATCTCGGCGAAGAAGACCGACGTGCCGATGGCGACCATCGACAGGCCGCCGCGAACCCAGCCGACCACGGCGGTCGCGAACGCAATCAGCCGCCGTGAAATCGACGAGGCGTTCATGATCGCGCCGGAGAGGATGAAGAGCGGAATGGCGAGCAGAGGAAAGCTCGAGGCGCCGTCATACATCTCCAGCGCCACGTTGGGCAGCATGTGCGTTCCCTGGATGAGAACGACCGCCACCATCGCAACGAAGCCGAGCGCCACTGCGATCGGCACATTGAGCACCGCGAGGCCGATCATGCCGAACAGCATCAGTGCGATGGTCATCGCGCGGCCTCTGTGCTGCCGCTCGCATCGGGTGCGCCGTGCGACATCGCCTCGATTGCTTCGGTGTCGATGAATCCCTTGCCGCGCGCGTCACGCAGCAATTTCGGGATCCGCAACGCCTCTGCGACGATCACGAGCACCGCGCCGATCGGAACCGCTGACGACGTCACACGCTGTGGTATCCATTCGACGCTTATGAGGCTGTCGTTACCCAAAACGGCCATGACCTCAAAACCGGTCCAGGCCAGCATGATGAAGAAAACGAAGAAGACCGCTTCGGCGAACAGCGTTGCCGTCACACGGGCGCTTGGCGGCATCGCGTTGACAAACCCCGGCACACCGATGTGTGCGCCACGCAAGGCGGCAAGCGCCGAGCCGTAATAGGTCAGCCATACGAGGCCGACCGAGGCAATCTCGTCGTACCACGACAGCGCATAACCGGCGTACCGGAAGCAAAAGCCGCAGATGACCAGTAGCGTCAGCGCGGCCACCAGGATCACGACGATGGCCTCAAGCAGCCGCTCGAAGCCCGCGCGCACGCGGTCGAGATTCAAAGGATCAGTCTCCCGATAAAGAGGCCGCCCCCCGCGGCGGCCTCTTATTCGTTACGGGATTACTTGCCGAGCGCAAGGGATTTATCGATCAGTTCCTTGCCGCCGGGAACCTCCTTGGCAAATTCATCGTAGATCGGCTTGCTGGCTTTGATGAAAGCTTCCTTGTTCGCGACGTTCACCTTCATCCCCGCGTCTTTCAGCTTCTGGAGCAGGCTATCGTCGAGGCCCGCAGCGATCTTGTAGACCACGGGCTGCATTTCCTTCGCGGTGTCGGAGAGGATCTTCTGTACGTCTGCCGGCAGCCGCGACCAGCTTGCGCCGGCGGTGACATAGGCCGGCGTGTAAACGTGGCCGGTTAGCGACAGATACTTCTGCACCTCATAGAAGCGCGCCGGATAAATCTGCGCGAGCGGGTTCTCTTCGCCGTCCATCACGCCGGTTTGCAACGCGACGAACACTTCCGAAAAAGCCAGTGGGCTCGGATTGGCGCCGTAGGCCTTGAACATCTTGACGCGCCAGGTGCCCTTCGGGGTGCGCAGCTTGATGCCCTTGAGGTCTTCCGGCGTATTGATCGGGCGCTTGTTGTTGGTGATCTGCCGGAAGCCGTTCTCCCATACGCCGATGATCCGATAACCCGACTTCAGCGCGATTGGCTCCAGCGTCGGCACCACGATCTGATCGCGGATTTTCGCCATGTGCTCGCGGTTCTTCACGAGGTAAGGCATCTCGAACAGGCCGAACGCCGGCACCTGCGAGGACATAACCGTTGACGGCAGCGCAAGGTCGATGGTGCCGAGTTTGAGCTTCTTCAGCATCTCGCCGTCGCCGCCGAGCTGGCTCGAGCCGTAGACGACGACCTTGGCCTTGCCCGCGAGCTTGGCATTGGCGCGCTTGGCAAATTCTTGCGCGGACTGGTCGAACAGCGACCCCGGCTCGCCGACGTGGCCGAACTTGATTTCGGTCTGCGCCAGGGCCGAGCCGGCCGTAAGCGCCATCGCAAAGCTGATCGAAAGCAGGCTTCTGACGAAGGTCATGAGCATCCTCCCATCGGGTTCTTAATTTTCCGCCGGCCGTTTTTGGCGGCGGTTTTCTTGCGGTAATCAATGCAAATTGGGGTGGGCAACGCAAGCAGACGGTGAAGCAAAGATGAGGGGCCCGTCCGGGCAGGGAAGCCCGGACGGGCCTTGCGGATCGGCGCGGGACGGACGGGGCAACGCCGATCACAAACGGCTGCGGTGCTGGGGCCTGGCCGTATGTCGATTAAGTCGCACCGGATCGGGAAATGGTTCAGGTTTTACGATAGGGCTTGCGCGTCGCTTTGCGCCATTCGATGATCCGCATCGATGCGTTCGGGGCCCGCTCAGCAACTCACGCCTGCTTTTGAAACGCGGTACGGCGCGCTCGCCGATCTGGCGGCGCTGCAGGCGCTGGAGAACGAGGTATTCGCTGCCGACCGGATATCACGGCGCAGCATTCGCCATTTCCTGACCTCATCCGGCGCGGCCCTGATTGTGGTGGAGCAGACTGGCACCCTTGCCGGCTACGCGTTGGCGCTGTTCCGTCCGCGTTCCACCGCTGCCCGGCTCTATTCGATTGCCGTCGCGCCGCGGTTCGCAGGGCTTGGCTTAGGGTCGCTGCTGCTGGATGCCGCCGAAGCCGCCGCGTGCGAGCGCAATTATCGTTCGATTCGTCTTGAGGTGCATGTGGACAACGCGGCTGCGATCGCACTCTATCGCAAGGCCGGGTACCGGCAGTTCGGGCATTACGTTCGCTATTACGACGATGGAGCCGATGCGCTCCGATTGGAGAGGCCGCTTTATCCACCGCGTGCCGCGGCTTGAGCCTCGGATGGTTTTCACCTCATCGGAGAGTGTTATGCTCAATTTGGCCGGAATCGGATGATCGGTTGTCATTGCGACGGTCCAAAAGGTCGCGCGGGCTCATAAGCCGATGCCTTTGTCGTTCGCCTCTGCGTCAAATGTCTAGCTGCAGCCGATACATGCCTGCGCGGTATGGCGCTTCGGGGACCCGGTCATGACGGGCTGGGTCATCCTGGTCGACCAACCCAAGGATCTTCCGAACGCGGAAACGCCGCACAAGGTCATCACGACCAGCGAATATCTCGCTCGCCCGCATCTGTTCGATCTTGGCCGGCCGAAGCTGGTCAACCTCTCGCGCTCGTACGCTTACCAGTCGAAAGGCTACTACGCCTCGCTGCTGGCGGAGGCGCGGGGTCATCGCGTGGTGCCGACAGTCGAAACCATGCTGGAGCTGCGGGAGGCGAAGCTCTACGAGCACGCACTGCCTGAGCTTGAGGACGAGGTGAACAAATGCGCCCGCAAAGCAGACTTCCAGCCCGAGGATGAAACCAAGCTGCTTTTTTGTTTCGGTATCGCGCACGATCCGCGCTTCGAGCAGTTCGGCCGCCTGCTGTTCGACTGGTTCCGCTGCCCGGCGCTCGAGGTGACCATCGAGCCCGGCGCGTGGCTTACGATCGAGCGTATTCGTCCGCGCAGCCTCGCCCGGCTGGTGAACGGCGAGGGCGCGTTTTTGCGCGAGTGCCTGCATCAGCACACCAAGCGCGAATGGCGCGACCCCAAGGCTCGTAGCGTCGCCAAGTACGATCTCGCCGTGCTGCACGATCCCAACGAGAAGGTGCCGCCGTCATCCGTTTCGACGCTTAAATATTTCGCGCGTATCGCCGAAAAGATGTCGGTCGATATCGAGCCGATCACGCGGAGGCAGCTCGACGAGCTTGCCGAATATGACGGCCTGTTCATTCGCGAGACGACCTCCATCGACAACCACACCTATCGTTTCGCGCGCCGGGCCTGGCAGGAAGGCATGCCGGTTATCGACGATCCGATTTCGATGATCCGCTGCGCGAACAAGGTTTTCCTGATGGAGATGTTCGAATCGAGCCAGGTGCCGACGCCGCCAACGGTGATCCTGGCCGAAGAAAGCGATCTGACGCGGGCGATTGACGAGCTCGCTTTGCCGTTGATCGTGAAGATTCCCGACGGCTCGTTCTCGCGCGGCGTGCACAAGGTCGATACGGAAGAGCAATTCCGCCGCATCGCCGAGGAATTGTTCGAGGAAACCGATCTGATCCTTGCGCAGAAATTCATGCCGACCGATTTCGACTGGCGTGTCGGCATCCTCAATGGCGAGCCGCTATTCGTCTGCCAGTACCGCATGGCGCGCGGCCACTGGCAGATCGTCAAATACCGCGCCGACGGCTCTTCGCGCGAAGGCGGCTTCCGCGCCTTCGATCTCGACCAGGCTCCGCGAGATGTGATCGATATCGCCGTACGCGCGGCAAGGCCGATCGGGCAGGGCTTCTATGGCGTCGACCTCAAGCAATCCGACAGCGGTATTGTGGTGATGGAGGTCAACGACAATCCCAACCTTGAGCACGGCATTGAAGACACGGTCGGCAAGGACGAGATCTGGATGAAGCTGCTCAAGTGGTTCGTCGACCGGTTTGAGCAATAGAGCATTGGTCAGCGACTGCCTTTCCACCGTCATGCGCGGGCTTGACCCGCCTGCGGGCCGAAGCTTCCGTCAATTCGGTTTTCGCCCGCGCATCCCTGATGAATCTCCTAGGTTGAGCGCCTTGCGAAAATCTGTATTCGTAAGGTTTATGATGTCGAAATGCTTCATGGATTGGCGGGTCGAGCCTGGCAATGACACTGCGAGGGCCGTGCGATTCTCTTTGCATCTGCGCATTGCGATTACGTTGATTGCGCTTTTCGTTGCGACGTCGAATGCCCAGGCGCTCGATAAAGTCCGCTTCGGCACGAACTGGGTCGCGGAGGGCGAGCACGGCGGCTTCTATCAGGCGCTGGCGGACGGCACTTACAAGAAATACGGCCTCGACGTGACGATCGTGCCCGGCGGGCCGAACGTCAACAACCGCATCCTGCTGCCGGTCGGCAAGCTCGACTTCTTCATGAGCGCGAATACGCTTCAGTCATTCGATGCGGTCGAGAACCATATCCCGACTGTTGCCGTCGCCGCGTGCTTCCAGAAGGATCCGCAAGTTCTGATCGCGCGTCCGAACGTCAAGAAGTTCGAGGACCTCAAGAAGCTGACGCTGTTCGTCTCCAAGGAAGGCATGGCCACTTATTTCCAGTGGCTCAAATCCGAATACGGCTTCGATGAGACGAAAGTGAAGCCCTACACGTTCAACCCGCAGCCGTTTCTCGCCGACAAGAATTCCGCGATGCAGGGCTACGTCACGTCGGAGCCTTACGCCATCGAGCAACGCGCACATTTCAAGCCGAGCGTCTTTTTGCTCGCCGATCACGGCTTCAATTCTTATTCGACGCTGATCGAGACGCGGCGCGATCTGGTCGAAAAGAAACCCGATCTCGTGCAGCGCTTCGTGAACGCCTCGATCATCGGCTGGTATCATTACATCTACGGCGACAGCAAACCGGGCAATGACCTCATCAAGAAACAAAATCCGGAAATGACCGACGCCTTGCTCGCCAACTCGATCGCGAAAATGAAGCAGTACGGCATCGTCGATTCCGGCGACAGCCTCCGGCTCGGCATCGGCGCCATGACCGACGCGACCATGAAAAGCTTCTACGACAAGATGGTGCGCGCCGGCGTGGTCAAGGCGGGCATCGATTACCGCAAGGCCTACACGCCGCAATTCGTCGACAAGGGTGTCGGGCTGAACTTAAGGCCGAAGAAATAAACAAGGCTGTCATCGCCCGGCTTGACCGGACGATCCAGTAACCCCGATCATCAATAGTGAACGTGAGTGCCTCACGCGAACGCGTTGATTACTGGGTCCCCCCGCCTGCGCGGGGACGACGGTGAGAAATTGTGGCTGCTGCCGGTAACCATCCCATCATCTCCCTCCGCGATGTCGGCAAAACATTCGACAGCGGCACGGTTGCGCTCGACGGCTTCGACCTCGACGTGCGCGAAGGCGAGTTTGTCTCGCTGCTCGGGCCTTCCGGCTGCGGCAAGTCGACGGCACTGCGCATCATCGCCGGCTTGAGCGTGCCGTTGCGCGGCGATGTGCGATGGTCAGTCAACGAGGACACGAGCGCCGGGCGCCTCGGCTTCGTCTTTCAGGAGCCGACCCTGATGCCGTGGGCAACCGTCGCAGCGAATGTCGGCTTGCCGTTCAAGCTTGCCCACACGAAGGAATCCTACGCCCGTGAATGTGTCGACCGCGCGCTCGATCGCGTAGGTCTTTCCGCCTTCGCGCAAAGCTATCCGCGTGAATTATCGGGCGGCATGAAAATGCGTGTGTCGATCGCGCGGGCGCTGGTGGCCGAGCCGCAAGTGCTGCTCATGGACGAGCCGTTCGCCGCGCTCGACGAGATCACGCGCTTCAAGCTCAATAACGACCTGCTTGGGCTTTGGCAGATGCTCAGGCGCACGGTGGTCTTCGTCACGCATTCGGTTTTCGAATCGGTCTATCTCTCGCAGCGCATCGTGGTGATGACGCCGCGGCCGGGCCGGGTGTTCACGGAAGTTGCCATCGATGCGTCTTATCCGCGCGACGAGCGCTTCCGCACCTCTGCCGAATACGGCGCCTTCTGCCGCACGGTATCGGAGGCGCTTGGCCAGGCGAGCGCTGAGAAAGCGGCATGACCGGCGACACCAGAGGGCCTCATGCTGAGGAGCGCTCGCAGAGCGCGTCTCGAAGCATGGGGCCACCCCATCCTTCGAGACGGCGCTTCGCGCCTCCTCAGGATGAGGGCGGGAAACGACGCGGCGCTCGCGATTCTCTGTTGCGCATCGTCCTGCCGACCGTCGTGCTGGCGCTTGGCGTCCTCGCCTGGGGGCTGGTGGTCTACCTGAAGAAAATTCCACCGTTCGTGCTGCCCGGGCCGGAATTGGTCTTCGCGACGCTGGTCAAGGACTGGAACCTGCTCGGCAACTCGCTGCTGGTGACGTTGCTCACGACGTTCGAAGGCTTCGCGCTTGCCGCCGTGGGCGGCATCGGCCTTGCCGTGCTGTTCAATCAGTCGCGGCTCGCCGAATACTCGTTCTATCCTTATGCGGTCGTGCTTCAGGTCACCCCGGTAGTGGCAGTTGCGCCGCTGCTGTTGATCTATTTGCCGCAGCCGGCAGCGGTGCTCGTCTGCGCCTGGATCGTTGCGTTTTTTCCGGTGCTCGCCAACACGACGCTTGGTCTTAATTCTGTCGATCACAATCTGCTCGCACTATTCAATCTCTACGGGGCCTCGCGCGC
Organism: Pseudolabrys sp.; assembly: GCA_036278575.1. Lineage (GTDB taxonomy): Bacteria > Pseudomonadota > Alphaproteobacteria > Rhizobiales > Xanthobacteraceae > Pseudolabrys. The sequence continues at coordinate 7,893 of DASUKT010000306.1, forward strand.
ACAGACATTGTGGCGTCTCAAATTGCCCTCGGCCTTGCCGCAGATCTTGACCGGCCTGCGCATTGCCGGCGGGCTGTCGCTGATCGGCGCTGTCGTCGCGGAGATTGCGGCCGGTTCGGCCGGCGCCGGCTCAGGGTTGGCGTACCGAATCGCCGAATCCGGCTATCGGCTGAATATTCCGCGCATGTTTGCAGCCCTGCTGCTGCTTTC
>DASUKT010000307.1:0-4949 GCA_036278575.1 Pseudolabrys sp.
AGCGGCAAGCTGATCCCGATCGACCTGAAGGTCGGCGACACCATCCTGTTCGGCAAGTGGTCAGGCACCGAAGTGAAGATCAACGGCGAGGATCTCCTGATCATGAAGGAGTCCGACGTCATGGGCGTGATCGAAGGCAGCGCGACTGCCAAGAAAAAGGCCGCGTAACGCTCCCACCAATCTGAAATCAGAGGAAGACAAACAATGGCTGCGAAAGACGTAAAATTTTCCGTCGATGCGCGCGACCGCATGTTGCGCGGCGTCGACATTCTCGCCAATGCGGTGAGAGTGACGCTCGGTCCGAAGGGCCGCAATGTCGTGCTCGACAAATCGTTCGGCGCCCCTCGCATCACCAAAGACGGCGTGACGGTCGCGAAGGAGATCGAGCTCGAGGACAAGTTCGAGAACATGGGCGCGCAGATGGTGCGCGAAGTTGCTTCGAAGTCATCCGACTTCGCTGGTGACGGCACCACCACGGCGACCGTGCTCGCCCAGGCGATCGTGAAAGAGGGCTCGAAGGCGGTTGCCGCCGGCATGAACCCGATGGACCTGAAGCGCGGCGTCGATCTCGCCGTCGAAGCCATCGTCGATCATCTGAAGTCCAATTCCAAGAAAGTCACGTCGAACGAAGAGATCGCCCAGGTCGGCACCATTTCGGCCAACGGCGACAAGGAAATCGGCGACTATCTCGCCAAGGCGATGCAGAAGGTCGGCAACGAAGGCGTCATCACGGTCGAAGAGGCGAAAAGCCTCGAGACCGAGCTCGACGTGGTCGAGGGCATGCAGTTCGACCGCGGCTACATCTCGCCCTACTTCATCACCAACGCCGACAAGATGCGCGTGGAGATGGAAGACCCGTACCTCTTGATCTATGAGAAGAAGCTGTCGGGTCTTCAGGAGTTGCTGCCGCTGCTCGAAGCCGTCGTGCAGACCGGCAAGCCGCTGCTGATCGTGGCCGAGGACGTCGAGGGCGAAGCGCTCGCCACGCTCGTGGTCAACAAGCTGCGCGGCGGCCTCAAGGTCGCGGCGGTGAAGGCGCCGGGCTTCGGCGATCGCCGCAAGGCCATGCTGCAGGACATCGCGATCCTGACCGGCGGCCAGGCGATCTCGGAAGACCTCGGCATCAAGCTCGAGAACGTCACGGTCAACATGCTCGGCCGCGCCAAGAAGGTGACGATCGACAAGGAGAACACCACGATCGTTAACGGCGCCGGCAAGAAAGCCGACATCGAGGCACGCGTGGCGCAGATCAAGGCGCAGATCGAAGAGACCACGTCCGACTACGACAAGGAGAAGCTGCAGGAGCGTCTGGCGAAGCTCGCCGGCGGCGTTGCGGTGATCCGCGTCGGCGGCGCCACCGAGGTCGAGGTGAAGGAGCGCAAGGATCGCGTCGATGACGCGATGCATGCAACCCGCGCCGCGGTCGAGGAAGGCATCCTGCCCGGCGGCGGCGTGGCGCTGCTGCGGGCGACCGAAGCCCTCAAGAAGGTGCGCACGCAAAACGACGACCAGAAGACCGGCGTCGAGATCGTGCGCAAAGCGATCCAGACCCCAGCCCGCCAGATCGCGACCAATGCCGGCGAAGACGGCTCGGTCGTGGTCGGCAAGATTCTGGAGAAGGATCAGTACTCCTTCGGGTTTGACGCCCAGAACGGCGAGTACGGCAACCTGGTCTCCAAGGGCATCATCGACCCGACCAAGGTCGTGCGTGCTGCGATCCAGAACGCGGCGTCGGTCGCGGGCCTGCTGATCACCACCGAGGCCATGGTCGCCGAAGTGCCGAAGAAGCAGACTGCGGCACCGGCAATGCCGGGCGGCGGTGGCATGGGAGGAATGGACTTCTAAGGTCCCTCACCACGACAATAAAAAGGCCCGGGAGAAATCCCGGGCCTTTTCTTTTCGGGTGGTCTAGCAGCGGCGGATCTGACGAAAAAGAAAAACGACCACGGACGGAAAGCGCGCGTACATCCGGCGTCGCTTTATCGTCGTGGCCGTCAGGCGATGGATACAATACGCTACGCGTCCATCACCACTTGCATGTACTGCTACCGCGAAATTGTGACAGGCCCATGGCAGCTAAAAATGGCAGGATTTACACAGGGATAGGCGGCTGGACCTTCGAACCGTGGCGCGGCGTGTTCTATCCGCCGAAGCTGCCGCATGCGCAGGAATTACACTATGCGAGCCGCCACCTCACGACGATCGAGGTCAACGGCACCTTCTACCGCACGCAAAATCCGAAAACGTTTGCGAAATGGGCGGCTGAAGTGCCAAACGGTTTTGTCTTTGCCGTCAAAGGCGTGCGCTATGTCACCAATCGGCGCGTGCTGGCGGAAGCTGAAAAGTCGATTGCGTTGTTTCTGGAATCCGGCGTCACCGAACTGGGCGATAGGCTCGGTCCCCTGCTCTGGCAATTTCAGCCGACCAAGAAGTTCGATCCGGACGATTTTGCCAAATTTCTTGCGCTACTACCTGGCAAACATAACGGCATAAAGCTGCGGCACGTCGTGGAGGTCCGTCACGATTCATTCTGCACGCCCGAATTCATCGCGCTCGCACGGAAGCATTCGGTCGCCATCTGCTATGCGGAACATGCGACCTATCCGGAAATCGCCGACGTGACGGCCGATTTTGTTTATGCACGCCTGCAAAAGGGCAAAGACAGTGTGACGACCGGCTATCCGCCAAAAGCGCTCGACGACTGGGCGAAACACGCCGAAACATGGGCAAAGGGCGCTACGCCTAAAGACCTTCCGGTTATCGACAAGAAGCATAAACCGGCGGCAAAACCACGCGACGTATTTGTCTACTTTATTCACGAAGGCAAAGTCCGCGCACCAGCCGCTGCCATGGGATTGATCGAGCGTTTGAAATGAAGAAGGCGAAGCGGAAGAGCGCTGCGAGAGCCGGGTCAAAGGCGGAGGCCGCAGCCAGATCGAAAACGAAAGCGCGGCTGTTCACGATCGGCTACGAGCAAGCAAAACCTGCCGCAGTCCTGGACGAGATCAGGCAAGCCAAAATCGACATCCTCGTGGATACGCGCGCGGTCGCCGCCTCACGCCGGCCCGGCTTTTCCAAACGCCAGCTCGCCTCGGTGCTGGACGAAGCTGGCGTTCGATACGTGCACCTGCAAAAGCTCGGCACGCCAGCCGAAGGACGCCAAGCAGCCCGGTCCGGCGATCTCGACACGCTTTGGAGCATTTACGACAAGCACATCAAAACCGCCGATGCCCAGCGGGAGCTAAGTCAACTCGTAAGCCTCGTTAAGTCCGGAAAACGGATTGCCCTGCTCTGCTATTGCCGCAATCCGAACGCCTGCCACCGCAGCAGGATTGCAGCGCAGGTGAAAAAGCGAACAGCAGTGGTCGTGAACGACCTCATCCCGCCGTTGTTCTGATTATTCCGCCGGCTGTACGGTGCGTTGCTTGCCCTCAACGCTCACGATCATCGCGACAAGCCCGAGCGTCGCCACGAACAGCAGCAGCGCGATGGCCGCGTTGGCCCCGAGTACCAGGGTAAAGCCCCCGCTCTCATGCAACAGTGAGATCATGCCGATGGCCGCGCCGGCGCTGACGAACAGCAGGAAATAGCGGATGGCGTAAACGCGGCCGCGCCAGGCATCGGCGGTGTAGCGCGCCATGATCATGTCGTTGACAGTCACCTGCCCGTAAATCGCGGCGACGGCGACCGCCAGCGCAACCATCAGGCTCCAGCCGCCGGCGTAGGCCGCCCACAGGTTACCGATGAAGCCGAGGAGCGTCACCGCCGCGAAAATCACGTGCGGCGGCACGAGTTCCACCATGCGCCCGACGGTCAGTTGCGCGAGCGCGCCACAGATCAGCACGCCCGTTGCAATACCGCCGACGATAACCAGCGGCATGTCCGCCGACAGACGCTCGTCGACGATCTTCGGCAAGGCGATCGTGAGGACATTGAAAACAAGTCCGGCCGTAAGCGCGATTACGATGAACAAGCCGAACAGCAAAACGGCAAGCTTTGGCGTTAACGGCACGGCCGGTTTTGAGACCCGTTTACTGGCGTGGTGGCCGTCGTCGGGGGTCAGCAAAAAATAGGCAATGCCGACGGCAATCGACAACGCCGCCGGTGCGAAAAACGCCGCCCGCCACCCGATCCAGTATGCAAGCCCGCCACTAATGCCTGCGGCGAGTGACACGCCGAGATTGCCGCACACGCCGTTGAAGGCGAGCGTGCGGCCGCGCGCTTGCGACGCTTCGATCAGCATCGCCATGCCGACCGGATGATAGATCGAGGCAAACATCCCGAGCAGGAACATGCCGACCGACAGCGCCAGCAGATTGGGCGCCAGACCGATCGCGATGAGGGAAAATCCGCAACCGAGATAGAACGCCGTCATCATGTTGCGGCGGCTCCAGCGGTCGGCGAGCCATCCCGCCGGCAACGAGAACACGCCGAAAGCGATAAACGCTGTGCTCGATAGTGCAATCAACTCGCTGTAGGGCCGGTGGTAGACGACCTCGAGGCCGATCACGACCGTCGGATAGATCAGCAGCACGAAGTGATCGATCGCGTGCGCAATGTTGAGGAAAGCGATCGAACGCCGTGTCGCAGGGTCATAGCGCGCGTTCTGATCGAAAATCTGGCTCATAGGGCCCATCGGCGGCAACGCAGCATGTTTGCACGCATATAGCGGGTCCGGCAGGCTGGGCCTACCTCCATATCCGCAGATCGGCCTCGACACGCGCGCCTGAACACGCTTTAGTTGCAGTATCGCCCGGATCCAACCGGGCATGTTGTACGGGGCTCGGGGCCTCGATGTTCAGGTGGAGGCGCGTGATCGCGGCGGTATCCGCCGCCGCGGCCTTCTTTGTCTGTCTGAGTTGCGTGTCGGCCGCCCCTTTCGAGGGCAGCGACGGCGCCAGGTTCATTTTTTTCTCCGGCACAGACCTCTGGCGCGATGGTGCTTTCGC
>DASUKT010000308.1:0-2488 GCA_036278575.1 Pseudolabrys sp.
AACAGCGTCTGGCGATCCTGCCATGGCGTTTCGAACCTTGCCCGGTCGTCCGGACGAACCTTTTCGCCCGCCACCGTGAACGTCCGCGGCGCTTCTCGCCGCCGGACAAAATGGCGGATGCATCCTCGCATCCGCACGGAAACGCGTGAGGCGCGACGCGCCTTACGCGCAAATCAAATCAGCGGCGAATGCCGAGCTTCTCGATCAATTCCTTGTAGCTGGCCTCGTTCGTCCGCCGCAGGTAATCGAGCAGCGTGCGGCGCTGACCTACCATCTTGAGCAAGCCGCGCCGCGAATGATTGTCTTTAACGTGCGTCTTGAAATGCTCGGTGAGATTGTTGATGCGCTCCGAGAGGATCGCCACCTGAACTTCCGGCGACCCGGTATCCCCCGGATTCTTGGCATACGTTTTGATCACTTCGGCCTTGCGGCCGGCGGCTATCGACATCGGTCATCCTTTCTTGAAGCTGGCCCTGCCTACCAGGCCGGCCAGGTTGAACACGCGCTTGGGGACGATTTCTCCGCGGTCCACTTCGGCAAGAGCGATCAGCCGGCCCTGCACCGTGACATGGACCGGACCGCTGAGAAGGGGTGCGTCCCGTCCGCGCAACAAAACGGCTTGGCCCCTCTGGAGCCTCGCCGCATCAGACCCGCTGACAGCCAGCGCCGGGATGTCGTCCAGCGCGGTCTCGACGGGCATGAGCGCGTCGGCGAGGCTTCCCTCGCCAGCCGCGGCTCTATGGCACACCGCCTCCAGTTGTGCCAGTGGAATCATGGTTTCTTCGGCAAAAGGGCCGACAGCGCACCGCCTCAGGGCACAAACATGCCCCCCGCAGCCGAGCAGCCGGCCCAGGTCGCGGGCCAGAGACCGGACATAGGTTCCCTTGCCGCATTCCGCCTCGAAGACGGCATGGTCGCGGTCCGGCGCCTCGACCAGTTCGAGCCGATCGATCGTAACCTCGCGGGCCTCCAGTTCGACCGTTTCGCCGTCACGCGCCAGATCATAGGCGCGCTCGCCTTCGATCTTGATCGCCGAGTAACGCGGCGGCACCTGCATGATCGTGCCGGTGAAGGCGGGGAGCTGGGCGCGAATGGCCTCGCTTGAGGGCCGCGTATCGCCGGTCGATACCACCCGGCCTTCACTGTCGTCGGTGTCGCGTTCCTCCCCCCATTGAACGGTGAAGCGGTAAAGCTTGCGCCCGTCCATCACGAACGGAACGGTTTTGGTCGCTTCACCGAGTGCGATCGGCAACATGCCGGAGGCGAGCGGATCGAGCGTGCCGGCATGGCCCGCGCGTTTCGCGCTGAACAGGCGCTTGATGACGCTGACGGCGTGCGTCGAAGTCATGCCGACAGGCTTGTCGAGCAGCACCCAGCCGTGCACGTCGCGCTTCTCGCGCTTGAATTGCCGCTTCCTCGGCTCGTCTCCGCCCTCATCCTGAGGAGGGCGCAACGCGCCCGTCATCGCAAGTCGACCTTGGTCGACTTGCGCACTATTAGCCCGATCTCGGGTAAACCCGAGATCGGTGGATGTGGGCGGCCCCATGCTTCGAGACGGCGCCTTCGGCGCCTCCTCAGCATGAGGCCGATAGAGGTTGCGCACAGTTTCGTCAGTCACCGTCGTTCTTTCCCAAATCGCGTTTCACCTGCGGCGAGCGCAACAGCTTGTCGATGCGTTCGGCCTCGCCAAAACTCTCGTCCACGCGGAAGCGGATGTCGGGCGCGAACTTCAGATTGATGCGTTGCGCAATTTCCGCACGCAAAATTTTCTTGTTGCGCTCGAACGCAGCGACAACCTCCGCGGCATCGCGGCCACCGAGCGGCAGGACGTAGATCGTTGCGAGCCGCAGGTCGGCGGTCATGCGCACTTCCGGAATGGTAATGAGGTGTCCCTCGATAACGGGATCGGGAATGTCGCCGCGCGTGAGCATCTCAGCGAGCGCATGGCGCACAAGTTCGCCGGCCCGCAATTGCCGTTGCGAGCCGCCGGACATCGCGGCGCGACGCTGCTGTTTGTGTTTGTGCCGTGCCATTGCATTTCGTCCCGCTGTCATCGTCCGCGAAAGCGGACGATCCAGTAATCGCCGGCGCTGCGGGTTACTGGATGCCCCGCTTTCGCGGGGCATGACTGGTTGGTGTTTTGGCGGAGCGTCTCACGCAGATCCAAGAATCGGACTTAGAGACTGCGTTGAATCTGCTCCACCCGGTAGCATTCGATTACGTCGCCCTGCCGCATGTCCTGGTAGCTCTCGAAGGCCATGCCACACTCCATGCCGCTGCCGACTTCGCGAACGTCGTCCTTAAATCGCTTGAGCTGCGACAGCTTGCCCTCGTGGATCACGACGTTGTCGCGGATGAGGCGCACATTGGCGCCGCGCTCCACGGTTCCGTCGGTGACCCGGCAGCCGGCGATCTTGCCGACTTTGGATATGTTGAAGATCTCCAAAATTTGCGCGTTGCCCAGCATGGTTTCGCGCAGTGTCGGCGC
>DASUKT010000309.1:0-6890 GCA_036278575.1 Pseudolabrys sp.
GTCGCGGATGAGGCGCACATTGGCGCCGCGCTCCACGGTTCCGTCGGTGACCCGGCAGCCGGCGATCTTGCCGACTTTGGATATGTTGAAGATCTCCAAAATTTGCGCGTTGCCCAGCATGGTTTCGCGCAGTGTCGGCGCGAGCAGACCGGACATGGCCTTCTTCACGTCGTCCACGAGATCGTAGATGATGTTGTAGTAGCGGATTTCGATGCCGCTGCGCTCGGCCGCCTCGCGCGCTTCCTTGTGGGCGCGAACGTTGAACGCGATGATCGGCACGCCGGACGCCTCCGCGAGCGTCACATCGGACTCGCTAATGCCGCCGACGCCGGCGTGCAGCACGCGCGCTGCAACTTCCTCCGTCGAGAGCTTCTCGATCGCGCCGACGATCGCTTCGAGCGAGCCCTGCACGTCGGCCTTGACCACCAGCGGAAATTCCTTGCGGCCGGAGGTCTTCGCCTGCGCCATCATCTGCTCGAGCGAGCCGCGCATGCCGCTTGCACGCGCAACCATCTTTTCGCGCTTCTGCCGCGCCCGGTAATCCGAAACTTCGCGGGCGCGCCCTTCGTTTTCCACAACCGCCAGCCGGTCGCCCGCCTCGGGGAGGCCCGAAAAACCAAGCACTTCGACGGGCGTGGAAGGTCCCGCGCTTTGCGCCGTCTCGCCGGTATCGGACACAAGGGCACGCACGCGGCCCCATTCGGCGCCTGCCACGACGATGTCGCCGGCTTTGAGTGTCCCGCGCTGGACCAGTACGGTCGCAACAGGGCCGCGACCGCGATCGAGCTTCGCCTCGATCACCGTACCCTCGGCAGCGCGGTTCGGATTGGCTCTCAGATCGAGCAATTCGGCCTGCAGCCCGATCATCTCGAGCAATTTGTCGATGTGCAGCTTCTTGATGGCGGACACTTCGACGTCCACCACTTCGCCGCCCATCGACTCAACTTGAATCTCGTGCTGCAGCAAATCGGTGCGCACGCGCTGCGGATTGGCGTCAGGTTTGTCGATTTTGTTGATGGCGACGATGATCGGGACTTTCGCCGCTTTGGCGTGATTGATCGCCTCGACCGTCTGCGGCATCACGCCGTCGTCGGCGGCAACGACCAGCACGACGATGTCGGTGACCTTGGCGCCGCGGGCGCGCATTGCTGTAAACGCCGCGTGGCCGGGCGTGTCGATGAAGGCGATCTTTGCGCCGGACGGCGCGGTGACCTGATAGGCGCCAATGTGCTGCGTAATGCCGCCGGCCTCGCCGGCCGCCACATCGGCCGAGCGGATCGCGTCGAGCAGCGATGTCTTGCCGTGGTCGACGTGCCCCATCACGGTCACGACAGGCGCGCGCGGCTCGGTCTGCGACGGATCGTCGGCGGCATCGAACAAACCTTCTTCCACGTCGGCTTCCGCCACGCGGCGGACCGTGTGGCCGAGTTCTTCGGCGATGAGCTGGGCGGTGTCGGCGTCGATCACGTCGTTGATCGTCGCCATCTGCCCCTGCTTCATCAGCAGGCGGATGACATCGACTGCCCGCTCCGACATGCGGTTGGCCAATTCCTGGATGCTGATTGCCTCCGGAATTATGACTTCGCGCACGAGCTTTTCTTTTGGTTCGGCGGCAGCGTTGCCTTTCAGGCGCTGCGTGCGGCGGCGGAACGAGGCGACTGAGCGTTCGCGTACCTCGTCAGCGCGCAATGCGTTGACCAGCGTGAGACGGCCGCGTTGCTTTTCCGCGCCGGGGCGCGGGGCGGGGCGAGGCGCAGCGGCCGGACGCGCGGCGCCGGGCCGGCGCGCACGCGGCGCCTCTTCCTCCTCGGCTTCGAGCGTCAGGCGGCCAGCGGGCTTGCGTGTTTCGTCTTCGCCAAATCGCTTCTTGGCGACTTCGCCGGCCTTGCGTTTGGTCTCTTCCTCATGCTTGCGGCGGTCTTCTTCCTCGCGCTTGCGCGCTTCGGCTGCCTCGCGCTCGCTGCGGTCGCTGACCTCGCGGCTTGCGCGCCGGCGGGCCTCCTCCTCGGCAACGCGGCGCTCTTCGGCTTCGCGCACGCGGGAGTCTGCCAGCGCGTGGGCGCGCGCGGCGCGTTCTTCCTCCGTGAGCGTCCGCAAAACGACGCCGGACGGCTTCGGCGCTTCGGCGGCGGGAGTGGACGTTGCCGCTGTCGCGGCTCTGCCTGAGATGGCACGCTTGGCCGGAGCTTCAGCCGGAGCCGTATCGGGCTTGGTTTCGGCTGGCGCACCGATGCTGCGCCGTTTGACCTTCTCGACCACCACCTGCTTGCTGCGGCCGTGACTGAAGCTCTGGCGCACGACGCCGGTTTCGGTGCGCGGCTTGAGCGTCAGCGTTTTGCCGGAGACGCTCAGCTTCTTGTCACTCGGGGTCTTCGTTTCACTCATCTACGTCTCAATTCCTCGAACGCCCTTGTCGGGCGCGTTGATTTGGGCCTCGTCACCCGCAAAGCCGGTCCTGAAGCGGTGCAATCGCATGGCACGGACGAGAAAGGTCTCGCTCACGGGCCCCGCAAGCAGGGCTGCATGTACCACATTTGGGCGGTTCAATGCCAAATCCAATTGGGTGCCGGTAAACGCATCAATGATTGGCAAATCGCGGCTTTTCTGGGTTCCTTGGCGGTGCATCAGTGCGTCAATCTTGCGCTTTCCATCGGTGGCGGCACCGGATGAATGGATCAGCGCGACCAAATCGCCGCCCGCGATCGCCGCCTCGACTTTGGCAAACCCGCACACGACAGCGCCCGACTTCCCGGCTATCGCGAGCGCGTCAAGCGCCGCCCGCTCGAGCAGATTTTCGGTCAGCGCGGCAAGGTCGGGCGGCAGGCGTACCGTGCGTTTGAAGCCGCGCGCAAAAACATTGCGCTTTATCGCGTCATCGAGCGCGGCCCGGCTGCCCGTGATCCAGATGCCGCGGCCGGGCAGCTTGCGCTTTACATCGGGCACCGCCGCTCCGTTGGGGCCGACGACGAAGCGGATCATCTCGTCGACCGATTTGGACGTATGCGTCAGCGCGCATAGCCGTTCGCCGCCGCGCGCAACATGCGCGGCTCCGCGGTCGATTTCCTCGTGCGCCGCTGCCAGCATCCGTCGCTCGTTTCTCCCGGTTCAGGCCGGCGCCGCCGGCGCTTCAGCCGCAGCCTCTTCGGCGGGCGGCGCAAGTTCGGCCTCCGTCACCCAGCCGGCCTTGAGCCGCGCCTGCATGATTATGGCTTCCGCGTCTTCGCGTGATAGCTCGAAGCCGTCGAGAATGCCCGGCTCGCGTTTCGACTCGCCGTCTTTACGCTCGATCCAGCCGGTGAGGTCGTCCGTCGCGCAGCCGGCCAGATCCTCGACCGTCTTGATGCCGTTCTCGCCGAATGCGACCAGCATCTTGGTGGTGACGCCGGGGACTTCCTTGACTGCGTCCTCGACGCCCAGCTCCTGTCGTTTTGCGTCGAGCTCGGCTTCCTGTTTCTCCATGTATTCTCTCGCGCGGTCCTGCAGTTCTTTTGCCGTCTCCTCGTCGAAGCCCTCGATGCCGGCAAGCTCCTTGAGATCGACCAGCGCCAGTTCCTCGATCGAGCCGAAGCCTTCGGACGCGAGCAACTGACCGACAACTTCGTCGAGATTGAGCGCCTCGACGAAGACTTTCGTGCGGTTCTCGAACTCGGCCTGGCGGCGCTCTGACTCCTCCTGCTCGGTAAGAATGTCGATGTCCCAGCCGGTGAGCTGTGAGGCGAGGCGCACGTTCTGGCCGCGCCGGCCGATGGCGAGCGAAAGCTGCTGATCCGGAACGACGACTTCGATGCGCTCCCGGTCTTCGTCGAGCACCACCTTGGCGACTTCCGCCGGCGCCAGCGCATTCACGACGAACGTGGCAACGTCCTGCGACCACGGAATGATGTCGATCTTCTCGCCCTGGAGCTCGTTCACGACCGCCTGCACGCGCGACCCGCGCATGCCGACGCAAGCGCCGACCGGATCGACCGACGAATCGCGCGATATCACCGCGATTTTCGCGCGCGACCCCGGATCGCGCGCAACGGCCTTCACTTCGACAATACCGTCATAGATTTCCGGAACTTCCTGCGCGAACAGCTTGGCGGTAAACTGTGGATGCGTGCGCGAGAGAAAAATCTGCGGTCCCCGCGCCTCGCGGCGCACGTCGTAGATATAAGCGCGGATGCGGTCGCCATTGCGGAACACTTCACGCGGCAGCATCTCGTCGCGCCGCACGATCGCTTCGCCGCGGCCGAGATCGACCACGACGTTGCCGTATTCGACGCGCTTGACGACGCCGTTGACGATCTCGCCGATGCGGTCCTTGTATTCCGAATATTGCCGGTCGCGCTCGGCCTCGCGCACTTTCTGCACGATCACCTGCTTGGCCGATTGCGCGGCGATACGGCCGTACTCGAGCGGCGGCAATGGATCGGCAATCGTGTCGCCGATCTGTGCAGCGGGATGGCGCCGGCGCGCGTCTTCGAGCGTGATCTGATTGGACGGATTTTCCACCGCTTCCACCACGAGCATGTGGCGGGTAAGACGAAGATCGCCGGATTTAGCGTCGATCTCCGCGTGCACGTCGGTTTCTGCGCCATAGCGCGAACGCGCCGCCTTGGCGATGGCGTCTTCCATCGCGGTGATCACGATGCTCCGGTCGATCGCTTTCTCGCGCGCGACCGCGTCGGCAATTTGCAACAGTTCGAGCCTGTTGGCACTGACAGCCATAGCTCAGTCTCCTTGCTTGATGGCCTGCCCGGCATGGCCGGGCTGATGACGTAATTTCCTGGCTTCTCTCTTCGCCGCCTTTGCTTCACGTTCGGCGGCCTTTCCGCGCCTTAAGGCCTGCACCACCAGATCGTCGGTGAGGATCAGCCTTGCTTCGCTCATCTCTTCGATCGGAATGAGCACCTCAACTTCTTCGTCCGGCGCCACATCCTCACGTCGAATGCGCGCACACTCGCCTTCGGTGCCAAGCAGCGTGCCGTTGAACCGTCGGCGCCCGTCCATCGGCATCACAGTCTCGACCTTCACCGCATTTCCCGCGTAGCGGTCGAAGTCGGAGCGCCGCACGAGCGGCCGGTCGAGACCCGGCGAGGAAATTTCCAGCCGGTAGGCGCGATCGATCGGATCGGCAACATCGAGCACCGGCGAAAGCGCGCGTGAAACCGCTTCACAATCCTCCACGGCCATGCTGCCGTCCGGGCGCTCCGCCATGATCTGCACGGTGCAGCCTTGGGAGGCCGAAATTTTTACCCGCACGAGGCGGTAGCCCAATCCGCCGAGCACCGGTTCCGCAACGGCCGCGACACGCGCGGCGAGCCCCGGCTCGATAATAAGCCGTGGTTCCGATACGTCCGCACCTGACGGCGGCTGGCCGACCTTGAGCTCCTGGCTTTCGCCCATTTTGGTAACAAAAAAGAGCGGGTCCCGCGGGGCCCACTCTCAAAACCCATCCGGTTATGAGGTGTCTTAGTAACAGGCAAAATATAGCGAATTTACGCAGCGATGCAAGGCCGTGAGTCTGCAATAGGGCTAACTGTTCCTTCAGAATCTGCTCTTAAGTTTGCGTAAATCGGCTGCCGGCGACGAGCGCGGCCGTTTTTTCGCGGGTTCTTTTGATGGGCGCCCCTGCTTCACTGCTTCCCGAACTGGAAGAGGTGATCCAGCATGGATCGGCGGCTAAACGCGCCGAAACCCTGCGGCGAATTACCACCCTGTTTCTCGAAAGCGCGGACCGCATCAACGACGATCACGTCGCATTGTTCGACGACGTGATGTGCTGCCTGATCGAGGAGATTGAAGCGAAGGCTCTGTCCGAGCTTTCGCACCGCATCGCGCCGGTAGCCAACGCGCCCGGCGGCGTCATCCGCACGCTTGCTCATCACGACGACATTGCAATCGCCGGTCCTGTGATCGCGAAGAGCAATCTTCCCGACCCGGTTCTGGTGCAAATCGCAGAAACGAAAAGCCAGGCGCATTTGCTGGCGATGTCCAGCCGCAAAGGAATCAGCACCGCGGTTTCCGACGTTCTCGTTTCGCGCGGCGATCACGAAGTCACGCGCAGCCTCGCCGGCAACCGGCACGCAAATATTTCGGAGAAAGCTTTCACCACACTGGTCGAGCGCGCGGAGCGGGACGAGATTCTGGCGGAAAGGGTGGGCCTGCGCACGGACATTCCGCCGCGGCTGTTCCGCCAGCTGCTGATGCAGGCGACCGAGGTCGTGCAGAAGCGTTTGCTTGCAAAGGCGCTTCCCGAAACGCAGGCGGAAATCCGCCGCGTGCTCGCCAAAGTTTCGCGGGAAGTCGGCGACAAGGCTGCACCGCGCAGTTACGCGGCGGCGCTCGAAATGGCGCGCGCGCTGCATCGCGAACGCAAGCTCAGGGAAGCGGAAATTGCCGGCTTTGCGCGGGCGGGAAAATACGAGGAGACCATCGCCGCGCTGGCGACGCTCTGCGCGGTGCCGGTCGAGGTGGTCGATCGCCTGCTCAATGGCGACCGGCCCGACCCGGTGCTGATCCTTGCGCGCGCCGCCGGATTCGGCTGGCAGACGGTGCGCGACATCCTCACCGTTATCGCCAGGCGTTCGGGCAGCCGGGTCGCATCGAGTCAGGCGCTGGAAGCGGCGCAGGAGAATTTCGAGCGGCTGACGCCTGGGACCGCGCAGCGCGTCGTCCGCTTCTGGCAGGTGCGGCAGGGGACAGGGTAGCGGCTCTCATGTCGTTCCGGGGCGCGGCCGCAGGGCCGCGAGCCCGGAATCTATAACCCCGACGCCGCGGAATATGATTCCGGGCCCGCTCGCTTCGCTCGCGTCCCGGATGACGCCTAAATCTTCTTGAAAATAAAATAAGCGGGCAAGCGGCCTTCGCGCTTGGCTTTCGCTTCGTAGCGCGTGCCGGCGAAATCG
>DASUKT010000310.1:0-5478 GCA_036278575.1 Pseudolabrys sp.
GGCTTGACGTCGTCGCCGAAACGGCCGGCGCCACGCAAAAGCGCATCGTCCTCCAGCCGACCGTTCCAGCCACCTTTCTGCGCGCTACCAAAACGTTCCATGCAGGACCTCGGATCCTCGTTAACACATCGTCAACTTTTCATTTCACTGGAATTAACTGCAAAAAAACGGGTTGGGGAATACCATTCTTTCAATTTCCGCGGCGCTTGCGGGCGCTGGGTTGCGGACGCACCAATGAGTGACGGACCTTCTTCGCACGTCCTGTGGCGTGGCTGGCGGCTGGTCGCTGTGGCCGGCGCCGGTATTTTTTCCGCCTGCTTTTTCCTGTTCTTCTTTCTCGTTCCCGGCCGCAGCGTCGGCACATGGATTTTTTGGGCCGCACTAGCCGCTATCGCGACGATGATCGCGGTGGAAGCGCTGTTGGCGCGGCAGATACGCGCCAATAATGCGCGCATGCGCTCGGCACTCGACAACATGTCGCAAGGCCTTTGCATGTTCGATGGCGCCGAGCGGCTGGTGGTATGCAATACGCCTTACCTGCGCATGTACGATTTGTCGCCGGAGATCGTGAAACCCGGCTGCACGCTGATGCAGCTACTCGAGTACCGCATCGCGAAAGGAACGTTCACGCGCGATCCGGCGGCGTATCGGCAGCAGTTACTGGCAAAGATGGCGAGCGGCCAGGTCACCAACACGGAGGTGAAGTCCGCGGATGATCACGCCATCTGCGTCGTCAACCGTCCGATGCCGGGAGGCGGCTGGGTCGCAACGCACGAGGATGTGAGCGCGCGCAAGCAAGCCGAGCAGGATCGCGCCTCCATGCAGGAGCAGCAAAGGCAGCGCGCCCAGGTCGAGGAGGCGATCGTATCTTTCCGGCGCGGCGTCGAGACGCACCTTCATACGGTGGCCGACAGCGCGCTCAAGATGCGCTCGACGGCCACAACGCTTCTCTCCAGTTCGGACCAGACCACTCACCGCGCCGACAGCGCCGTACGCAAGTCGAACGACGCGGCGGGCAATGTCGATACTGCGGCGACGGCAGCCGAGGAACTATCGGGATCGATCATCGAGATCGGACGGCAACTGGGCAAAGCGACCGACATCGTACGCACGGCCGTAACCGAAGCACGCGGCACCAACGAACAGATCAATGTCCTGTCGCAGGCGGCGCAGAAGATCGGCGACGTTATCAAGCTCATTCGCGCGATCGCCGGCCAAACAAACCTGCTGGCGCTCAATGCGACCATCGAAGCCGCCCGCGCCGGCGAGGCCGGCAAAGGCTTTGCCGTCGTCGCTTCGGAAGTGAAATCGCTGGCGGTTCAAACTGCAAAGGCAACTGAAGACATTTCGCGCCAGATCAGCGCCGTGCAACATTCAACGGGCACCGCTGTGGATGCGATCGGCCGCATTGCTGCGCGTATGAAAGAAATCGACGAATGTGCCACGGCCGTGTCGACGGCTGTCGAGCAGCAAAGCATGGCGACCGGAGAAATATCGCAAAGTGTCGGCAGCGCCGCCGGTGATGCTAAACTGGTCGTGACGGCACTGGGCGAGGTGGCGGGAGCCGCCACCGAAACCCGCCAATCGGCGCAGGCGGTACTCGCGACCTCGGAGTCGGTCGAATCGGCTGCCGCCGATCTGCGCCGTGAGGTCGAGAACTTCCTGACCAAGGTGGCGGTTTAAAGATTCGGCAATCCGCTGTATCGAAGCGACAAGTCTGGACGGGCCCGCCCCTAGGCGCGTTCTTGCTATTAAACCAATCCAATCGCCCAATAGAAAAATGCCGCGAGTACGGCGGCCGCGGGGATGGTCACAATCCACGCAATGACAATTTCCCGCGCCACGCTCCAGCGCACCGCGGAAGCCTTCTTTGCCGTGCCAACACCGATAATCGAGCCGGTGATCGTGTGCGTGGTCGAAACAGGAATGCCGAGATGCGTCGCCGCGAAAAGCATCACGGAGCCGGCCGTTTCGGCACAGACTCCCTGCATCGGGGTCAGCCGGGTGATGCGCGATCCCATCGTTCGCACGATGCGCCAGCCGCCGCCGAGCGTGCCAGCCGCCATCGCGAACTGGCACGCGAGCACGACCCATAACGGCACGTAAAATTTCTGCCCGAGATCGCCCTGCGAATACAAAAGCACGGCGATGATGCCCATCGTCTTCTGCGCATCGTTTCCACCATGCCCCAGCGCATAGGCCGAAGCCGAAAAGAACTGGACGCGGCGGAAAATATTGTCGGCGCCATAGGGCGTGTAGCGCAGGAAAGCCCAGGATACGAGCAGCATCAGGAAGAGCGCCAACACGCAGCCGAGGCCTGGTGAGAGAAAGATCGCAGCCGCGGTCTTGCCGACACCGGTCCAGACCACGACGTTCAAGCCGGCTTTGGCGATGCCGCCCCCGACCAGTCCGCCGATCAGCGCGTGTGAGCTCGACGACGGAATTCCGAGCCGCTGCGTAATGATCTGCCACACGATGGCACCGGCCAAAGCGCCGAAAATGACGCGCGCATCGATCACGTTGACGTCCACGATGCCGCGGCCGATCGTTTCCGCGACATTCAAGCCAAAAACGAGAAACGCAATGAAATTGAAGAACGCCGCCCATGCGACGGCGTACTGCGGACGCAGTACGCGCGTGGATACGATCGTCGCGATGGAATTGGCGGCATCGTTCATGCCGTTGAGAAAGTCGAAGGCAAGCGCCACCGCAATCAGGCCGAAAAGTATCGGCCAGGGAAGCGCGGCGGCGTCCATTGTCGTAAGCTCCCCAATTCTACGAAGTCATTCCGGGACGCACGCGTGAGCGTGCGAACCCGGAATCCAGAAGTGACTTCGGTTGTATCTGGATTCCGGGTCTGGCGCTTCGCGTCATCCCGGAATGACCGGAAAGGCTAAACATGCTCGATGACTATGCCATGCATCACGTTGGCAACGTCGTCAAACCGGTCGACCACCTTTTCCAGATGATCGTAGATCTCGTTGCCGACAAAGAAGGCCATCGGATTTGCGTTGACATGCTCCAGGTAGAGCGCGTGCAGTCCGTTGTCGTGCATTTCGTCGGTGCGCCCCTCGAGTTGCGAGATGCGCTCGGTCAGAGAGCTGATGTGGACCGCTTCCGAATTGAGCGACTTCAGCAGCGGCACCGCCTCCTTCACGAGCTCCGCGCATTTGACGATGGCGTCCGCCATGTCGCGCATGTGGGGCGTGAATTGCTCGACATCGAACAGGATGATGGCCTTGGCCGTCTTCTGCATCTGGTCGATCGAGTCATCCATCGACGTGATAAGATCGCGGATGTTGCCGCGGTCAAACGGTGTTATGAAACTGCGGCGGACCGCGATAAGCACTTCGCGCGTGACATCGTCGGCGTCATGTTCGCGGTCCATGACCGTCTGGCAGTTCGCCCTTATCGCGGCTCCGCCTTCCAGCATCGCCCGCAGCGCCTTGGCGCCGGCGAGCACCGCATCGGAATGCCGCGCGAACAGATCGAAGAAGCGGTCCTCCTTCGGCATCAAGGCGTGAAACCAGCGCAGCATTAGTGTCCTCATTGGCTTCCTGGCAGGAGCGCCGGGAAAGTAGTGGGTGCGGCCGCCTTTGCAAAAGGCACCACCGCCGCAAGCTGGGGAAAAGAACGAGGTCCGGCTGCCGGAAGCCGCCAGCCTCTCCCGGTATAGGAGATACCAGCCGGCGCGGCCACCCTGCTTTAGCATCGTGAAATTCAAAAGCAAAAACAAAGACTCGCGCCGGTACCGCGCGACAATTGCAACCGGAAGAATTGCTGCATTGACCGTCCGCCTCGGTTAGGTTGCCGCCCACAAAAGTGGAATTTACGGAGAACCGAATGCGGTTGGGCTACTTCACGATGCCGGTGCACCCCATGCAGCGGGACTGGTCGCAGACGCTGCGTGAGGACCGCGAGGCGATCATCCTCGCGGACAAGCTCGGCTTTTACGACGCGTTCGTCGGCGAGCACCTGACCGACGCCTGCGAGAACATCACCAATAGCATGATGTTCCAGGCGACGCTGATCAATGACACCAAGACCATCAAGCTCGCGACCGGCACCACCAACCTTTCGCACATGCATCCAGTGCTGATCGCGGTGCAGGCGGCAATGTTCGATCATCTCGCGCAAGGGCGTTTCATTCTCGGCATCAGCGCCGGCGCGCTGACCTCGGATGCGGAGGCGCTTGGTTTGCTGGACGAGGATCGCAACAAGATTTTTGCCGAAGCGATCGACGTGATCCTCGCGATCTGGGAGCGCGATCCGCCCTATAACATCGACTTCCCCGATAACCGCTTCAAGGTCGCAATCAGCCGCGTGCCGGCTTACGAACTGGGCGTCGGCGTCATGGCGAAACCGTTTCAAAAGCCGCGGCCGGAGATCGTCGGCACCGTCGTCGCGCCGTTCTCGCCCGGTGTTGTGCTCATGGGCCGGCGCGATTTTCATCCGCTGTCGGCGAACTTCCTTTTGGCGAAGCACCTCAGGTCGCACTGGGCGAACTACTGCAAAGGCAAGGCGGAGGGCGGTGTCGCGCCGAACATCGCCGACTGGCGTGTCGCACGCGCAATTTTCGTCGCCGACGACGACAAGACGGCGCTTCGCTATGGCCGCGAGGACTCAAATAGCCCGTATCGGTTTTATTACGAGCAGATGCGCGCCAAGATGAAGCGCGGCAATCGGCTCTACGTATTCAAAAGTTACAAGGAGCAGCCCGACGAAGAGATGACGAACGATTGGGTGATGGATCACTGCGTGATTCAGGGTGGCGTCAACAGTGTGGTCGATCAGATTCTGGCGCTGCGTGAGGAAACCGGCGATTTTGGCGAACTCGTCTACGCCGGCATGGACTGGGTCGATCCGCAGCTTGCCAAGCGCTCGATGAACCTAATGGCGGAAGAAGTGATGCCGCGCGTCAATGCGGCGATCGGCAAGCCTGCGATGAAGGCGGCGGAGTGATTTTTTACCTCCCCCTGAAAGGGGGAGGTCGGCCGCCAGCGCAAAGCGATGGCGGCCGGGTGGGGGTCAGGCGTACGAAATTAAGTGACCCCCTCCCCGACCCTCCCCCTTTCAGGGGGGAAATCACACCGACACCGGCTCGGTGCCGAGTTCGCGATAGAGACCATGCCGCGCGCCATCGGCAAAAGGTTCATGCTTCGCCAACTCAATCGATACCGAGCGCACGCGCTGCGCATCAGGTTCTGTCGCCGGCACGGACTTGCCTTGCGATGCGGCTTCCGCCGCGCGCAGTATCATGCGCCGCGTCATGATGATGCCCTTGTCGGTCGCGCACAGGTGCTCCCTGGTGCGGTCCTGAATCGGGCCCATGCTTTCCTGAATGGAAGCATCCTGCATCGCGATTCCATCGACGCCGGTTGCGCTGTGGCCGTGGCGTTGCGCGTCACGGTCCATCAAATAATTGTTCGCTTTATTGGCAAGCGGAATGAATGTGCCGGGCACGTATTTCACGTGAAT
>DASUKT010000311.1:0-2631 GCA_036278575.1 Pseudolabrys sp.
TTCGGGGCTGTAGATCGGTCCGCTCCAGCTGAACTTCGGCTGGCGCGACGCGTCAAGAATGCCCCAGTAGGGTCCGACGCCGCCCTCGAATGTCTTCCAGGGCTGATCGATGGCTTCGATGATGTTGTAATCGATGCCGTAAAAATCGGCGCGCGCCACGAAATCGCGCAGCACTTGCGCTTGCTCGATGCGGCCCGGATTGGCGTTCTTGTAATTGTAGCCGGCGCTCGGCCATCCGAACTCGGCGATCACCACGCGCTTGCCGGGATAGGCTTGCCGCAGCTTGTCGTAGATCATGATCGCCTGATCGACGGTCTGCTCGGCGGTCAGACCTTCCCAGTAAGGCAGAATGTGCGCGGCGATGAAATCGACGGCCGACACCAGCTCGGGATGCTCGATCCACACGTGCCAGATTTCGCCGGTCGTGACCGGCACCGGACTCGTGCGTTTCACGCGCTGGATGATTTTGATGAGCTGGTCGGGCTCAAGCTCGCCGCGGAAGATCGTTTCGTTGCCGACGTAGATGCCGTTTACGTTGCTGTGCTTGTGCGCGAGATCGAGCGCGGAGCGGATTTCACGCTGGTTGCGATCCTTGTTTTTGTCGAGCCACGCGCCGACGCTGACTTTCAGGCCGTAGTCGGCTGCAATTCCAGGCACAAGTTCGGCGCCGCCCGTTGCCGAGTAGGTGCGAACTGCGCGGGCCATCGGCGCGATTGCCTTCAGGTCGGCTCGAATCTGTGCGGCTTGCGCTTTTTGCGTTTCGGGATCGGCAACGTGGGCAAACGGCGCGTAGGACACGCTGGCCAACTGGTTGCCAATGTCAGGAGCCTGGGCTTCATCGCGCAAGAGGGCCCATAGCCCCGCATGCACGCACGCCACGAGGGCGATCACGGCAGCGACGGAGCGCATTCGCTCAATACCAAATGGGGCGGGAGTGGTGAGCCTTGAGCCCGTCCCCTGGGCTCGGCCGCATCCTCGTCTGCGTTTGAGACAGAACGGAGGACGACAGTTTCAGGCGCGCAAAGAAGTAGGAAAAGGACATGGCAAATCCTAGGCAACGCACGTCCCAATTCGAAAAATACTTAACCGGCAGGAGTGGTATGAACGCCGCTTAGTGCGCGGTGGTTCCATTGGCCGGGGCAGGGGCCGCGGGCGGGGTGGGGGCGAGGTTGGGATTTAACCAGCAGGCGTGAACGCGGCCATTCAGGCTTTCAGGGACTTTCGGGTCGATATCGCCCTGCAAAATGACGCAGCGGAAAGTGGCCTGGATATGGTTGGCGGGGCAGCCGAAACGATCATAAAGATCGAGGTGCCGAAAGGCTGTATCGAGATCGTCGCGCCACAGCAGCCCAACCACCCGCCGTCCGAGCCAGACGCATTCCGGATTGCCGGCCGGGCCGTTAATTAACCGCCGCGCCTCGGTGATTTCCTCGGCGCGCTGCTGCCGCTCCTTGGCGGCGGCTGCGTCGGCGGCGGCCTTTTTCTGGTCTTGCGGTTTTCCGTTGCCGCTTTGGGCGATCGCGGCGGGCGTTTGACCGAGGATGAGGAGCGCCACGCCCAGTGTGGCGGCGATGCGCGAAAAGATTAATGGCATTGCCTTTTTGTCTTTGTCTGCAATCCCAGAGTTGCCGGCACCCGTCTGCCGTCGGAATAGGTCTGTTTTGCGGCATCAAGCGAGTGCGTGCACGGGAGACTTTCGCTCCAATTGCCGAAGCTTGTCCAGCAAGACCGCACCGATTGCTTAAGACGCGCCCTTGGCAGTGGGATCGAGCCTGCGATAAGCCGTGACGGCTCGGTTAATCGGGTTGCAGGTGGTGATGGGCAGGGCGCTTTTCTTTTTTCTCATATCGGCTGCTGCCATCGTCGCAAGCTGGGCATGGCTCGGCGCGCCGTTAACGATGCCGGTATCTCCGTTGGCTCCCGGCGACAAGCTTTACTGCGTCTCCTACGCGCCATTCCGGGCGAACCAGACGCCGTTCGACCCGACGACGCATATCTCGTCTGCGCAAATTGACGAAGACTTCGCGCGGCTCGCGAAGCTCACCGACTGCGTCCGAACCTACTCGGTCGAATTGGGCCTCGACCAGGTGCCGGCGATTGCCAAGCGGCACGGACTGAAGGTGATCCTGGGCATCTGGATATCCGGCACGCCGGAGAAAAACCGGCTTGAGATCGAAACCGGCGTCGGGCTCGCCAATCGCTATCCGGACGTCGTGCGCGCGGTGGTGGTCGGAAACGAGGTGTTGCTGCGGGGCGAAATGTCGGCTGCTGGACTCGCAGAAACCGTTCGCGCCGTCAAAGCGCGTGTGCGCGTGCCGGTGACCTACGCCGACGTTTGGGAATTCTGGCTACGCAACGCGCCCCTCGCGGCGGCGGTCGATTTCATCACGATTCATATCCTGCCCTACTGGGAGGATTTTCCGATTTCGGCGGACAAGGCGGGCGCGCACGTTCAATCGATCAGGCAAAAGGTGGCAGACGCTTTTCCCGGCAAAGATATTCTCATTGGTGAAGTCGGCTGGCCGAGCGCCGGCCGCATGCGTGAGGGCGCTCTGCCGTCGCCGGCCAATCAGGCGCGCGTCATCCAGGATGTATTGGCTTTTGCGAAGCGCCAGCATGTTCGTGTGAACG
>DASUKT010000312.1:0-3163 GCA_036278575.1 Pseudolabrys sp.
GTTTGTGTTCGAAAGCACCCGGACCTGCCCGGCAAGCCCGCGCGCATAGGGTCCCAGATCTTCGCGCAGGCGCTCCGTCTGCGCGAGGATTGTCCTCGCATGGCCGAGGAGCGTGCGTCCGGCCTGTGTCGGTCTCACGCCCTGCCGACCCCGTACCAGCAGATCGGCGCCCAGAGCCAATTCCATGTTGCGGATGCGCGTGCTCGCGGCCGCGAGCGCCAAGTGCGACCGTTCCGCGCCGCGCGTGATGCTGCCCGCCTCAACGACGTGGCGAAACAGGCTGAGATCGATGAAATCGAAGCGCATGGGTCTATCCTTCTTATTGCACGAAGGCAGACTACGTAAAACACATATTGCAACGGGTTATTCTAGAGAACAAGCTTCGTAAAGCAAGAAGTTATGCGCTTGGCCCCTCGGTTCCATGCGGCGGTTGTGACCGTGGGCGCTGCTACAGGCGATGAGCCGACCCGGGTTTTGCTGCGTTGACCGATAGCCGCCCTCGCGAATCCTGTTTGCAGTCCGATCGGTTCGTTGCGGCGGTCGCAGGCAAGAGTTAGGAACCGGCACATGCTCGCCAGGGCCAAGCGTTTTGGAGAATGACGATGGCAGAGCTCCAAACCCGATCGATGAGCGCAACGGCACGGCAGCGCCCGCTATCGCCTCACTTGCAAATCTACCGGCCGATGCTGACGATGATGATGTCGATCGTGCATCGGATTACCGGCGGGGCGCTCTATTACGGCATGCTGCTGCTCGCCTGGTGGCTGATTGCCGCCGCCTCGG
Source organism: Pseudolabrys sp. (assembly GCA_036278575.1). Taxonomy (GTDB): domain Bacteria; phylum Pseudomonadota; class Alphaproteobacteria; order Rhizobiales; family Xanthobacteraceae; genus Pseudolabrys. The sequence goes on from DASUKT010000312.1 coordinate 784, forward strand.
GCCCGAACGCTTACGCGACTTTCGAGGCATTTATCGGCAGCGTGATCGGCCGGCTGATCCTGTTCGGATTCACCTGGGCGCTGATCCACCACACATTGGGCGGCATCCGGCATTTGATCTGGGACACAATTCACGGACTTGAGCCAGCCGAGCGCGAGCTGCTCGCAGTCGCCACCCTTGTCGGCTCCATCGTGCTCACGCTCCTGCTCTGGGGCGTTGGTTATCTCATGATCGGAGGCCCGCGATGACCGAATCGCCCGCGCGTCGCATGACACCGCTACGTCGCGTGCGCGGGCTTGGCTCGGCGCGTTCGGGCACACGCGATTTCTGGCATCAGCGCATCACATCCGTCGCCGGCATTCCCCTGACCATTGCCTTCATCGTGATCGTCGCAAGCCTGCTCGGACGCAATCACGCCGCCGTCGTGCAGATTCTTGGATCGCCGCTCGTCGCCATCATCATGCTGCTGTTCATCATCAATATGGCGTATCACATGTGGATCGGCATGCAGGAAATCGTGCTCGACTACTTTCACGACGAATACATCAAGCTGTCGCTGCTGATGGCCAACACATTCTTCGTCTTCGCGGTGACGTTCGCGTCGATTTTCGCGATCCTCAAGCTTTCGTTCGGAGTCTAGGATGGCCGGGAACGGAAAAACGGACGAAGCACCTGCTGTCAACGGACGCGCCTATCCGATCCACGATCACACGTTTGATGTCGTGGTGATCGGGGCCGGCGGCTCGGGCTTGCGCGCCGTGGTCGGCTGCAGCGAGGCCGGCTTGAGGACCGCTTGTATCACCAAGGTTTTCCCGACGCGTTCGCATACGGTCGCGGCGCAAGGCGGCATCGCTGCTGCCCTCGGCAACATGGGCGAAGACGACTGGCGCTGGCACATGTACGACACCGTCAAGGGCGCCGATTGGCTCGGCGACCAGGACGCCATCGAATATCTCTGCCGCAACGCCCCGGAAGCGGTGTACGAACTTGAGCACTGGGGCCTGCCGTTCTCGCGCCGCGAAGAAGACGGAAAAATCTATCAGCGTCCGTTCGGCGGCATGACCACGCACTACGGTAAGGGGACCGCGCAACGCACGTGCGCGGCCGCGGACCGCACCGGGCACGCCATGTTGCACACGCTTTACGGTCAGGCGCTGCGGCATTCGGCGGAATTCTACATCGAGTATTTCGCCATCGATCTGATCGTCGACGAAGAAGGCCGCTGCCGCGGCGTCGTCGCCATCAATCTCGAAGACGGCAGCGTGCACCGTTTCCGTGCCGCGATGACCATGGTTGCGACCGGCGGCTATGGCCGCAGCTATTTCACCTGCACCGGTGCGCACACGCAGACCGGCGACGGCAACGCCATGGTGCTGCGCGCCGGATTACCGCTGCAGGATATGGAATTCGTGCAATTCCACCCGACCGGCATCTACGGCGCCGGCTGCCTCATCACCGAGGGTGTGCGTGGCGAAGGCGGCTATCTGGTCAATTCGGAAGGCGAGCGCTTCATGGAGCGCTACGCGCCCTCGGCCAAGGATCTGGCCTCACGCGATGTCGTATCGCGCGCCATGACGATCGAAATCCGCGAAGGGCGCGGTGTGGGCGAGGAGAAGGATCATATTTTCCTGCACCTCGATCATCTCGATCCAAAGGTCATCCATGAGCGGCTGCCGGGCATTTCCGAATCGGCGCGCATTTTTGCCGGCGTCGATGTTACGCGCGAGCCGATCCCGGTGCTGCCGACGGTGCACTACAACATGGGCGGCATCGCCACGAACTATCACGGCGAGGCGCTGACCAAGAAAAAGGGCGACGCCGAAACCGTCATCCCCGGGCTGATGGCCCTCGGCGAGGCCGCTTGCGTCTCGGTGCATGGCGCCAATCGGCTCGGCTCCAATTCGCTGATCGACCTTGTCGTGTTCGGCCGCGCCGCTGCGCATCGCTGCGCCGAGATCGTGACCCCCGGTGAGAGCCAGCCCGAATTGCCCAAGGATTCCGCCGATCGCGCGCTGTCGCGCCTCGACCGCTTCCGTCATGCGTCCGGCGGCACGCCCACGGCAAAGCTGCGCCTGAAGATGCAAAAGGTCATGCAGAACAATTGCGCCGTGTTCCGCACCGGCGAAGTGCTGGAAGAAGGTCACAAGCTCATCCACGAGGTCTATGACGGCATGGCTGACGTGCACGTCAGCGATCGCTCGCTGATCTGGAATTCCGATCTGATCGAGACGCTCGAGCTCGACAATCTGATCGCGCAGGCCGTCGTTACCATGGATTCGGCGGAAAACCGCACCGAGAGCCGCGGCGCGCATGCGCGCGAGGATTATCCCGACCGCGACGACAAGGATTGGATGAAGCACACGCTGGCGTGGATGGATGA
>DASUKT010000313.1:0-5614 GCA_036278575.1 Pseudolabrys sp.
TGTGCGGCTCAAGCGCAACGCCGAAGCCGTAAGTCAGATCCGATAGTGCCGTTTCAATCACGAAAGCCCCCACTTCAAGACTGGCATCGGCATTTTCAGGAGATAAGAGAACAGGACGACACCGAAGATCGTGACGCCCACGGCGAGAATGGCGGCACTCTTGATCGACGTGGAGCGGTCACCGAGTGCGGATACGAAAACGCATGCGAAAGTCGCCGGCACAAGACCGCCCAATTTACCGAAGACGATGAAAAGAGCAGGACCGGCGAGGATGCAAAACCAGCCGCGCCATTCGAGGCGCTCGGGAAGAATATGTTCTTCCTCGTCACTCGAGCCCAGAGACGTGCCGGCGATCAGGATGCCGAGAAAAATCAGCAGGATGCCGAGCGCGACCGGAAAGAATCCCGGGCCCATCTGGCGCAGCGTGCCGATGTTGTAATTCTGCCCTTCCAGTGCCGCTACCAAGCCGAGCAAGATCATCAGCCCGCCGGCATAGTAGTCCTTCTTCAGCTTGAAGATGTTATGCAAGTGCGGTTCCTCTTTGAACTTTTTGCTCACTAGATAGAGCCTTGCGCAAACGGTCAATATGCCGGGGGGCCGCAGCCCGACTATTTGCCGGGCCTTGATCGTAAAACACGCAAAATACGGCAAACTCCGTACCGGTCTCAATCAACGCCGGTTGTGGAATGCCTCGATCGCGTGGGGCCGCCGGCCGAATTCTTCCCCATCAACCAGCAACAAGCGAGATTGTGCCCGCGATCAACATTACCGTCAGGACGCAGAAGGCCGTGATGTTCACGTCCCACCGGCGGGCGACGATCGGTACCGGGGCCGCAAACGGCAGATAGCCGTTGTCGTCGAAGGCGCGCCCGCCGTAGATCGGCATGGCAAAAGCGGCGACAAAGAATGCGCCATAGACGATCGCGCCCATTATGCACGCAAGATAGAGGCGTTCCGTTGCCAAGGGTCCCGGTATCCAAATAAGGGCAAGTGCGAGCAGGCCGAAGCCGACATAGCTTGAAATTTGCCAGACCACATGGAAGCGGGCGTGCGGCGTCCAGGCCGGATTCGTGGCATGGGTTTTATTGAAGTCGGCGAGCACCGTGACAAAGCCGTATCCGAGCGTCACCACCGTGATCAGGATGCGCGCAATCAAATGATCGAATATGCCGGCCATGGCTCCGCCCCCGTACTTTGGCTGGACGATCTTATCAGATCGGCGCTGGAGACGCTCGCTCAACCATCCGATACGTTACGGGAGAGCCAAGTTCAGGAAAGAATTGGATTTTTCCGTGCTGGGAGCGAGCCGGGCGTTCACAACAACCAAACCCATGTGTTGACAGATATAAGCCCGGCGTTGCCCCGGGTGCCGGACTTGCCCATCTTACCGGCAGAACCAGAAGGCTGCTCGATGCGCCAGTATCACGATTTGATGGAACGCATCCTTGGCGATGGGATCGAGAAGCACGACCGCACCGGCGTCGGCACTCTGTCGGTGTTTGGCCATCAAATGCGCTTTGCGCTCGCCGATGGATTTCCGCTGCTGACGACCAAGAAATTACATCTGAAGTCGATCATCTACGAGTTGTTGTGGTTTCTGGCCGGCGACACCAACGTCCGCTATTTGCAAGAACACGGTGTGCGCATCTGGGACGAGTGGGCCGACGAACGCGGCGAGCTTGGGCCGGTGTATGGCCAGCAGTGGCGCTCGTGGCCTGCACAGGACGGAAAGACGATCGACCAGATCGGCAATGTGGTGAACATGATCCGGCGCAACCCGGATTCACGACGTCTGATCGTCACCGCCTGGAATCCGGCGGACGTCGACAGGATGGCGCTGCCGCCGTGCCATTGCCTCTTTCAGTTTTATGTCGCGGACGGCAAGCTCTCGTGCCAGCTTTATCAACGCTCAGCCGACGTATTTCTCGGCGTGCCGTTCAACATTGCATCGTATGCACTGCTGACGATGATGGTGGCGCAAGTGACCGGGTATCAGCCGGGCGATTTCATTCACACGTTCGGCGACGCCCATCTTTATCTCAATCATCTTGAGCAGGCGCGGCTACAGCTTGCGCGCACGCCGCGTGCACTGCCGACCATGCGGCTTAATCCGGCGGTAAAGGATATTTTCGCGTTCCGTTACGAGGACTTCACGCTCGAAAATTACGACCCGCATCCGCACATCAAGGCCGAGGTCGCAGTGTGAGCATTACAATTCGTGCGGCGCGGCCGGCGGACAGCGCGCTGGTGTTCTCGTTCGTGTGCGAACTTGCGGACTATGAGCGTCTTTCGTCCGAAGTGAACGCGACCGAGAGTCAGATCGCCGCGGAGCTGTTTTCGGTTCAACCGCGCACCTTCTGTGACATTGCGGAGTGGAACGGCGAAGCCGTCGGCTTCGCGGTGTGGTTTTTGAACTTCTCGTCGTTTAGCGGCCGCAACGGGCTCTATCTCGAGGATATTTTCGTGCGGCCTGCTTTTCGTGGCAAAGGTCTCGGCAAAGCGTTGATGAAGAGACTGGCGCAACGCTGCGTCAGCGAAGGCTGGCCGCGTTTTGAATGGACCGTGCTCGACTGGAACAAACCGTCGATCGAATTTTATCGCTCGATCGGCGCGCGTGTGATGGAGGAGTGGCGCATCTGCCGGATGAGCGGTGAGGCATTGCAGCGTTTTGCGCGCGAGAATGCTCGATGACAAAGATCGTCATTGTTGCGGCCATCGCTGAAAACGACGTCATTGGTTTTCGTGGCGGCATGCCGTGGCACCTGCGTTCCGATCTGGCGCATTTTCGTGCACTCACGATCAACAAGCCTGTGGTAATGGGGCGCAAGACGTTTGCCTCGATCGGCAGGCCGCTGCCGCAGCGCACGAACATTGTGGTCACGCGCGACGCGCGCCTCGCAATTCAGGGCGCGGTGCTCGCAAGTAGTATTGAGGCCGCGCTTGCGCTCGCGCGTGAGGACGCAAAAGAACGTAGCGTCGATGAAGTCATGGTTATCGGCGGCAGCGATATATTTACCGCCACGATGCCGCAGGCGGAGCGCCTCGAAATAACGCATGTTCACGCATCGCCTGAGGGTGACGTTCGCTTTCCGCCGATCGATCCTGCAATCTGGCAGGAGATATCGCGGAAAGAGCATCCCGCCGGCCCGCACGATACGGCGAGCTTTGCCGTCGCCGTTTACAAGAGGCGATAAGAGCGTCCGAGCGCCGCATGGGCGCTCGTTGTAAGGCGGGCTTGCGTCCCCTATAACCCTGCCGCCGCAGGGCCCGCCGGAATGCGGGCACGAGGAGCGAATTCAATGCCTTGGAGCAATCAGGGAGGCGGGCCGTGGGGTTCCGGGGGCAAAGGGCCTTGGGGCTCCGGGCCGCAGTCGTCCGGCCCGACACCGCCCGATCTTGAGGAAATTCTTCGCCGCGGCCAGGACAAGTTGCGGCGGTTCCTGCCGGGCGGCCAGCTTGGCGGGCGTGGATTCGTGCTGCTGGCGCTGGCTGCGATCGTACTGTGGGGCCTCTCCGGTTTCTTCCGGGTCGAGCCGGACGAACTCGGCGTCGTCCTTCGCTTCGGGCAGTACGACCGCGACGTGAAGCCCGGGCTTAACTACCATTTGCCCTATCCGATCGAGACGGCGCTGACGCCCAAGGCGCTGCGCATCAACAAGCTCGATGTCGGAATGCGGGTATCGGAGGACCTGCGGCGGGGCGCTTCGGTTCGCGACGTGCCGGAGGAGAGCCTGATGCTGACCGGCGACGAGAACATCGTCGATGTCGATTTCTCCGTATTCTGGGTCGTCAAGCCGAACGGCGTGAGCGATTACCTGTTCAACATCCAAAACCCGGAAGGCACCGTAAAGGCCGTGGCCGAAGCGGCCATGCGCGAAGTCATCGGCCGCAAGGACATCGCGCCGATCCTGACCGGCGCGCGGCAGACGATCGAGGGCGCGGTGCACGACTTGATCCAGAGCACGCTCGATCATTACGGCGCGGGCATTCAGATTACGCAGGTCCAGTTGCAGAAGGTCGATCCGCCGGCGCAGGTGATCGATTCGTTCCGCGACGTGCAGGCGGCGCGGATCGATGCCGAGCGCGCGCAAAACGAGGCGCAAACCTACGCCAATCGTGTGATCCCCGAGGCGCGCGGCAAAGTCGCTCAAATCACGCAAGCTGCGGAGGGGTACAAGCAGCAGACGGTGGCGGAGGCAACGGGCCAAACTGCACGCTTCTTGCAGATTTACGAGCAGTACAAAAAAGCGCCGGACGTCACGCGGCAACGAATGTATCTGGAGACGATGGAGAAGGTGCTCGGGCGCACCAACAAGATCATCCTCGATCAGGGAGAGAACGGCAGCGTGCTCCCGTACCTGCCGCTTAACGGTTTGTCCGGTCCCAGTCAGCAGCGGCCGGCTCAGCCACCGGCGCGTGCCCAGACATCCGGAGGCCGACGATGAAACTCAACGTCGCAGGCGGCGTAATTCTGGTCGTTGTCTTTGCCGCGCTTGTCGTCCTCTACAGCTCGCTCTTTACCGTTTACCAGACGCAGCAGGCGTTGGTTGTTCGCCTCGGGCGTCCGGTCGGTCTGACGCGCGATCCGGGACTGCACGTCAAGCTTCCGTTCATCGACAGCGTCATTTCGATTCCAAAGCGCATTCTGGATCTTGAATCCCCTTCACAGGAAGTGATCGCGTCCGACCAGAAGCGCCTGGTGGTCGATGCTTTCGCCCGCTATCGCATCAGCAATGCGCTCAAGTTCTATCAGGCGGTGGGTACGGTGGCGGCGGCCAATCAACGTCTCTCGACTATGCTCACATCGCGGCTGCGCCGCGTCCTCGGCGAGGCGACGTTCATTCAGATCGTCCGCGACGAACGCCCGCAGCTTACGCAAAGCATCCGGGACCAGCTCGATCGTGAAGCGAACGGGTTCGGCATCAGTGTCGTCGACGTGCGTATCCGCCGTGTCGATCTGCCCGAGCAGAACACGCAGGCCGTCTATCAGCGCATGCAGACCGAGCGGCAGCGCGAAGCGGCCGAGTTCCGCGCACAAGGAACCCAACGCGCGCAGGAAATCCGGTCGCGTGCCGATCGGGAAGTGACCGTTTTGATCGCCGACGCGACCTCAAAAGGCGAGCAAATCCGCGGCGAAGGCGACGCCAAGCGCAACCAGATCTTCGCAGATGCATTCAACCGCGACAAAGACTTCTTCGCCTTCTACCGGTCGATGCAGGCCTACGACAACGGATTGAAGCAGAACGATACGCAGATGCTGTTGAAACCGGATTCCGATTTCTTCCGGTATTTCACCGACCCGTCCGGAAAGCCGGCCAATAAGCCCTCGGCATCGAGCGGCTCAAGCGGCAATGCTCAGCCTGCCAGATAGCCGCCGATCCGCAGGCCCCTATGTCCGATTTTCTGGTCGCGCTCGGTCTCGTATTTGTGATCGAGGGACTGATTTTTGCGGCATTCCCGGGTTCCGCCAAGCGCGCGATGATCTCGGTTATGGAAACGCCGGATATGCCGCTGCGGCTGATCGGAATCGGCTCGGCGGTGGCTGGCCTCATTCTGGTTTGGGTGATTCGCGGCTAGTCGAACATGTTTCCGACTAAATCCCGCTGCTAATGAC
>DASUKT010000314.1:0-22065 GCA_036278575.1 Pseudolabrys sp.
ATCTCGCCGACAAGACCGGCAGGCTGCTGCCGAAATCCGGCGAAGCGCGGTACCGCGTGATCGAGTGGCTGATGTGGCAGATGGGCGGGCCCGGCCCGATGCTGGGCCAGGTGCATCATTTCGTGAGGTACAACAAAGGCAAGGCGCCTTACGCCGAGGAGCGCTACCTGAAAGAAGGTCACCGCCTCTACAAGGTGCTCAACACGCGGCTCGAAGGCCGCGCATTCGTCGCCGACGAATATTCAATTGCCGACATCGCCATCTGGCCGTGGATTTCGCGTTTCGAGTGGCAGACGATCGACATGAAGCAATACCCGAACGTGAAGCGCTGGTACGAAACCATTGCCGCGCGTCCGGCCGTGCAACGCGGCTACAAGGTGCCGAAGGACATGGGCCCGATCCCGATGCCGGGATGAAAGATGAACATGAGTTGTCATGGCCGGGCTTGTCCCGGCCATCTCGATTCATTTGCGCAATATCGCCTTCCTGAGCGAGAGCACCGGGACAAGCCCGGCAATGACAACTTAGATCTTATTTCTTCTTCGCGCCCGGCATCACGATGTGCCGCTCGGCCACGAGTGCATCCCACTTCGTAATGTCGGTGTTGATGTAGCGCGCGAATTCTTCCGGCATCTGCGGCTCAGGCTCCGCACCCAGCGCCGCCATGCGGTCGATCACGTTCTTTTCGCCCACGATCTCGACCACCGCCTTGTTGAGCCTGGCGACGATGTCCGGCGGTGTGTGCGCCGGCGCGAGCAAACCGAACCAGCCGACCGACTCGTAGCCGGGCACGCCGCTCTCCGCGACGGTCGGCACCTTGGGAAAGAATTTCGAGCGCTTCGCGCCGGTTGTCGCCAAAACGCGCAACTTGCCGGTTTCGATCATCGCCTGCACGGTCGTCGACGGCGAAAACATCACATCGATGCGTCCGCCGAGCAGATCGGTGACCGCAGGCCCGGTGCCGCGATAGGGCACGTGCAACATGTCGATGTTGGCGTCTTTTTCGAACAGCACGGCGGACAGATGCGACGCCGCGCCAACGCCTGACGAGCCGAACGTCAGGCCCTTCGGCTTTTCTTTCGCGAGCTTGATGAGCTCGGCGATTGAATTCGCCTTTACCTTGGGATTGACCACGACGAGATATGGCGGCGCGGCGACAACCGTGATCGGCGCAAAGAATTTGTTGACGTCGAAGTGTCCATCCGGCGCGAGCGCCGCGGCGGCAGCCATAAGCCCGCCGGTTGAATCCATCAGCAGCGTGTAGCCGTCGGGATCGGCTTTTGCGGCCGCGCGCGTGCCAATGCCGCCGGAGGCGCCGGGCTGGTTCTCCACGACAACCGGCTGACCCCATTGCTGCGACAGACGCTGGGCAATGATGCGGCCAAGCACATCCGTGCCGCCACCGGGCGCGAACGGCACGACCATCTTGATCGCGTGGTCCGGATAGCCGGCCGCAAAAGCCGGCGCGACGACGATGCAAAGCAACAGCAGTGACAAGCGCCTGAGCATTTCCTGAAGTCCTCTGTGAAACGTCTTTGCTGCAATGCTAGCGAGCACGCGTTAGCCCGTCCATTCGGCTCCCGTTATTTGCATCCTTGGTCACAGCACTTGAGCCAATGGCGGCCATGAAAAAAAGCCCCGGCGCTTGCCGGGACTTTCGTTTTCGCAAGGTGCAACCTTATGGACAGAACCAGATCGGCCCGACCAGGATGCATCCGCGCGTACGTGCGCGGACCAAGTGGACAGGTGGAGAGTCCGGTCACCTTTCCGCCAGATTGCGCTACCATGCGGGACCATGCATTCCCGACCGAAAACGGCAGACCCGCGTCCAGCCCCTCGCCTTTATCTCGTAACGCCGCCGGTTACCGATGCCGCCGATTTTGCTGCTCGCCTTGCGGAAGCGCTCGCCGTCACGGATATCGCGGCGCTGCTGCTGCGGCTTGCCGACGCAGATGAGCGGACGTTGATTAACCGGATCAAGGCGCTTGCGCCAGTTGTGCAGACCAAAGAGGTCGCATTGATTCTCGACAACCACCCGGATCTTGTTGCACGGGCCGGCGCTGACGGCGCGCACCTTTACGGCATCGACGATTTTTCTGCCGCGCTCCCGTCGTTAAAGCCGGACCGAATCGCAGGAGCCGGCGGGTTGACAACGCGCCATGATGCGATGGTCGCAGCGGAAACCGGCGCCGATTACGTGATGTTTGGCGAACCGGACGGCGACGGCAATCGTCCGAGCTTCGCTGCAATCGAAGAGCGCGTCGCCTGGTGGGCCGAAGTGTTCGAATCTCCTTGTGTCGGCTTTGCTGCAAGGTTCGAGGAGATTGCCCCGCTCGCCGCTGCCGGCGCCGACTTCGTCGCCCTCGGCGATTGGCTGTGGGCGCGGAAAAATGTGCCGGACGTGCTCGCGCACGCTGCCAAAGAATTGAGCCTGCCGGAGACGATCGGATGACGGCGCGGCATTGCGCTATGATTGCGGCAGCTTCGGTAGCGCTGCTGAGCGGTTCGGCCTATGCGCAAACACCGTCGCCTGCTCCGGCTCCGTCGCAAACGGCGCCGGGCACGCCGAACGAAAACAAGCGGGTGCCCGATATCGCGTACGGCGCCTATCAACGCGGCTATTTCCTCACCGCCTTCGCCGACGCGACGCATCTCGCCGAACATAACGATCCACAATCGATGACGCTGCTTGGAGAGCTCTACGCCAACGGTCAGGGCGTCGGCCGCGACGATGCGAAAGCCGAGAGCTGGTACAAACTTGCTGCCGATCGCGGAGACCGCAACGCCATCTTCGCGCTCGCAATGTTTCGCTTCGAAGGCCGCAACGGCCCGCGCAACGTTGAAGCCGGGGCCAAGCTGCTCGAACGAGCCGTCAAGCTCGGCCATCCCGCCGCAGCCTACGATCTCGGCCTGCTTTATATGCAAGGACAGGGCGTTCAGCAGGATTTAAAGCACGCCGTCGCGCTGTTCACTTTCGCCGCCAAGGCGGGAAACGCCGAGGCCGAATACGCGCTTGCCACGATGTACAAAGACGGGCGCGGCGTTGCGAAAAATCAGGTGGAAGCGACCAGGCTGATGGGACGCGCGGCTCTCGCCGGTAAGGTCGAGGCGATGGTCGAATTCGGCATTGCGCAATTCAACGGCGAAGGCATCCCGAAAAACGAAGCGGCGGCGGCCCATCTGATTCTGCTTGCCGCGCAGCACGGCAATCCGATCGCGCAAAACCGCATGGCGCATATCCTTTCGGCGGGACGCGGCATGAAGGCCGATCCGGTCGACGCGGTGAAATGGCATCTCATCGCCCGCGCCTCCGGCAAAGGCGACCCGGACCTCGACATCTATGTCGCCAAGCAGACAGCGGCGGTGCGTGCCGCTGCCGGAAAAAAAGTGAAGCTCTGGTTCTCGACCGCACCGAAGAAGCCTTGACGCAGGTCCGCCGCGCGGGCACATGCGGCGTCATGCCCCGCGGAAGCGGGGCATCCAGTATTTACGGTCGATTTCGTCGGCATTCCGGCGATGACTGGATCATCCGCTTTCGCGGATGATGACAGCCGGGTAAACAGACTCGCATGCTGCATTCTGCTCTCCTCAACGTCATGATCGCCGCCGCGCGTAAAGCCGGCCGCGCGCTCAAGCGCGACTTCGGCGAACTTGAAAAGTTGCAGGTCTCATTGAAGGGTCCGGCAAACTTCGTCTCGGCCGCCGACCGGCGCGCGGAAGAAACGCTCTATCGCGAGTTGAGCAAGGCGCGCACCGGCTACGGCTTCCTCGGGGAGGAAGGCGGACGACGCGACGGCGCCGACAAGACGCATACCTGGATCGTCGACCCGCTCGACGGCACCACGAATTTCCTGCACGGCATTCCGCAGTTTGCGATCTCAGTCGCTCTCGAGCGCGAGGACACCGTCGTCGCCGGCCTCATCTACAATCCGGCCAACGAAGAGATGTTTCTGGCCGAGCGCGGCAAAGGCGCATTCCTGAACGAGCAGCGCATCCGCGTCGCCGCGCGCAAGCAGCTTGCCGACTCGGTCATTGCCTGCGGCCTGCCGCACATTGGCCGCGGCGATCTCGCCTTGGGTCGGCGCGAGACCGGCGCCATGCAGGAAAGGGTCGCCGGCCTGCGCCGCTTTGGCGCGGCGGCGCTCGACCTCGCCTGGGTGGCAGCCGGCCGGCTCGACGGCTATTGGGAGCGCGATCTCAAACCCTGGGACATGGCGGCCGGCATCATCCTGGTGCGGGAGGCGGGCGGCTTCGTCAGCGACCTCGATGGCGGCGAGGCCATGTTCGCCAAGGGCCACATAGCAGCCGGCAACGAGTCCATCCAGCGAGAGGTCCTCAAGGTCCTGAAACAGCCCGAAACGGTGTGACCGGGGTACCGCAATTTGAACTCAATCGGCGGCTTTATGCCGGATGGCGGCAAGCTCTGCTTTTTCCTGATCGCGTGACTGTGCCATAGTCACGGTCGGGCCCCGCCACCAACCAGACCGTCATGGGCAAAGAAAGCGATCCTCTCAAGCTGTCCTCACCCCGGATTTTCCTCTTCCGGATGCTGGTGTTTGTCGTGCTTTGCGGGCTGGTAGCGTTCCTGCTGCACAAGCAGATTCAGGTCGCGTTCCTGGCCAATCCGGGACTGAACGCGCTGATCCTCGCCGTTCTGTTCATCGGCATCGTCCTTTCATTCAGGCAGGTGGTCCGGCTTTATCCGGAGATCTCCTGGGTCAACAATTTCCGCCTCGCCGATCCGGGACTGGCGGTGGAGCGCACGCCGTCACTGCTGGCGCCGATGGCGGCCATCCTCGGCAGCCGCATGGGCCGCATGGCGATGTCGTCGCAACTGATGCGCGGCATTCTCGACTCGATCGCGACGCGTCTCGATGAAGCGCGCGATATCTCGCGCTACATGACCGGACTGCTCGTGTTCCTCGGCCTGCTCGGCACGTTCTGGGGGCTGATCGAAACGGTCGGATCGGTCGGCAATGTCATCCAGGGACTGAAAGCGTCCGGTGACGCCGGCAGCATGTTCGACTCTTTGCGTGACGGACTCGCCGCGCCGCTCAGCGGGATGGGCATTTCATTTTCATCGTCTTTGTTCGGATTGGCCGGTTCGCTGATCCTCGGCTTCCTCGATTTGCAATCGAGCCAGGCGCAGAATCGCTTTTACACGGAACTCGAAGACTGGCTGTCGACGACCGTCTACGACCACGCGGCGGAGCCGGGCTCGGCCGGCGCGGTGAGCGCCAATTTCTCGACCGAGATACGCGCGGCAATCGATCGCCTCAAGGAAGCGATCGCCGACGCCGGATCGAACCGGCCGGCGACGGTCGCCATGGCCAACCTGGCGGAAGCGATCCAGGGTCTCGTGCATCACATGCGCACCGAGCAGCAGATGATCCGCGACTGGGCCGATGGGCAGGCCGATCAGCAGCGCGAGATCAAGCGGCTTCTGGAAATGATGGCGCGCGAGCGGACTTGAACAACTGAGCGGTAGCGATGTCTTGGACGTGCTTCCCATCTGTCATTGCCGGGCTCGACCCAGCAATCCATCTTGGGAAAGAGATGGATGCGCGGGTTAAAACCCGCGCATGACGGACAAAATCTGATCGTGGGATAAAATGGCCCTTGCACGAGCCCGCCGCAGCGAAAGCGGCATGAACTATTGGCCCGGATTCGTCGACGCTCTGTCGACGCTCATCCTCGGCATCATTTTCCTGCTCACGGTCTTCGTCGTGGTGCAGTTTTATTTGCAGCAGGAGGTCCAGGGCAAGGACACCGCCCTCACCCGGCTCAATGCGCAGATCGCGCAGCTTACCGAGCTGCTTTCACTGCAAAAGGCCGACAAGACCAATCTGCAGGACCAGCTCGCACAATTGCAGGCATCCCTCTCAACCGCCCAAAGCGACCGGGATCGTTACAAGGGTCTCGCCGACAGCGCGGGAGTGGGTGCGGCCGACGCGAATAACAAGATCGGCGCGCTGACGAACGAGGTCGACAAACAAAAGAAGATATCCGCCGGCGCCCTCGCCCAGGTCGAGGTACTCAACCAGCAGATCGCCGCGTTGCGCCGCCAGCTTGCTGCCATCGAGCAGGCGCTCGATGCGTCCGAGAAGAAGACCCAGGAATCGCAGACACGTATTACCGAGCTTGGCCAAAGGCTCAACGTTGCGCTGGCGCAGAAGGTCCAGGAGCTGTCGCGCTATCGGTCGGACTTCTTCGGCAAGCTGCGCGAAATTTTGGGCAATCGCCCGGATATGCGCATCGTCGGCGATCGGTTCGTGCTCCAGAGCGAGGTCTTTTTCGACACCGGTAAAGCCGACCTGAAGCCTGAGGGCGACGCCGAGCTCGACAAGGTGGCGAGCGCGATCCTGGAGCTTCAGAAGAAAATCCCATCCGACATTCCATGGATACTCCGCGTCGACGGTCATACCGACGTGCAGCCGATCACGGGCGGGCAATTCAAGTCGAACTGGGACCTTTCCGTCGCGCGCGCAACCGGCGTCGTCAAATACCTGATCGGCAAGGGCGTGCCGCCGCAGCGGCTTATGGCTGCCGGATTTGGCGAATTCCAGCCGATCGACCCCGGCAACACACCGGACGCCTACAAGCGTAACCGGCGGATTGAGTTCAAGCTGACCGAGCGATAAGCGGGGCTGTTGCCGCATGCATGTTGTGCTATTCTGCCGACATGATGAACAAGATTGTCGAATCCCTGCTCGAACGAGTCGCTGACTGGCCTGAGGAGGCACAGGCAGAACTTATGCAATCAGTGGCAGAGATCGAGTCGAAACATTTCGGCATCTACCGGCTCAGCGACAACGAGCGGGTAGCTGTGCGAGAGGGCTTTGGTCAGGCTGACCGCGGAGAGTTCGTCTCCGATGAGGCCATTGCTGAATTCTTCCAGCATCACCGTGCATGAAAATTCGTTACACGCCTCGTGCATTCTCAGATATTCAAAATATTTACAGCTTCATTGAAAAACGCAATCCGGCGGCCGCCCGTCAGGTTATTGGTCTTCTTGAGAGGGTAATGGGGCGACTCGCCGACTTTCCCGAATCGGGTCCAGCGTTCGGACGAACATGATGTCCGCATCGTCTTTGCCCGGCGATATCCTTATCGCATCTATTATCGGATCGCCGCAGAACAGATTTTCGTTCTTCACATCAGGCATGTGGCCCGACGTACACCGGAACGCGGCGAGATGTGACCATGGCTGAAGCCGTTTCGTTGCGTCCTTACTCTGCAGCCGATGAAGATGCGGCCATCGCGCTATGGCACAAGACCTGGATGTTTCATTATCCGCACATTGACTTTGACGCGCGCCTTGGCTGGTGGCGCGAACGCTGGCGCAACGAGCTCGTGCCCAATGCACGCATCGTGCTGGCGGAAATAGACAGCGTGCCGGTCGGATTCGTCACCATCGACCCAAAGACGATGTACCTCGACCAGATCGTGGTCGCGCCCGAGTATTGGGGCAGCCTGGCTGCCTGCAAATTGCTCGATGAAGCCAAGCGGCTGTCGCCGAACGGCATCGATCTTCTGGTGAACAGGGACAATGGACGCGCCATCCGCTTCTATGAGAAGCACGGCTTCAGATACGTGGGCGAAGACAAAAACCCGGTTTCCGGCAAGCCCGTGAATAAAATGAGTTGGCGGCCGGATTAGCGGCCCTTTCCGAAAAGAACGCTAAGCCGTCTCGAATTGCAATTTTGCAAGCCGCGCATAAAGGCCGCCGTTGGCGACAAGCGACGCATGCGTGCCCTGCTCAACGATGCGACCATGGTCCAGAACCAGAATGCGGTCGCATGACAGCACTGTCGCAAGCCGATGCGCTATTACCAGAGTCGTGCGTTTCTCCATCAGCTTTTCGAGCGCCTCTTGCACCAGTGTCTCGCTTTCGGCGTCGAGCGAAGACGTTGCCTCGTCGAGCAACAGCAGCGGCGCCTCGCGCAGAATCGCCCGCGCAATCGCAAGGCGCTGACGCTGCCCGCCGGAGAGCATCGCTCCGCGTTCGCCGATCTGGGTATCGAAACCGTCCGGCATTCGCCTGATGAACTCTGTTGCGTGGGCAAGTTGCGCCGCGTGCGCGATCTCTTCATCGCTTGCCTCAGGCCGGCCGAAGCGGATGTTCTCGCGCACGGTTGTCCCGAACACCATGATATCTTGCGGCACCAGCGCGATGCGCTTGCGCAGTTCTGCTGGATCAGCCTCGGACACCCGCACGCCGTCGAATTTCACGCTCCCCGACAGGGGATCGTAGAAGCGCAGCACAAGATGAAAGATCGTGCTCTTGCCGGCGCCTGTCGGGCCGACGATCGCGACCTTTTCGCCGGGGCGCACGCTGAATGAAATGCCGTCGAGCACCGGGGCGTTCGCACGCGTCGGATAGGAAAAATGCACGTCATTAAACGTAATCTCGCCGCGCGGCGGCTGCGGCAACGGCACCGGATGCAAGAGTGTCTCGATGTGCGGCTTGAGGCTCAGGATTTCGAACAGCCGTTCCGCCGCGCCGGAAGCTTGC
This sequence comes from Pseudolabrys sp., assembly GCA_036278575.1. GTDB lineage: Bacteria > Pseudomonadota > Alphaproteobacteria > Rhizobiales > Xanthobacteraceae > Pseudolabrys. The sequence goes on from DASUKT010000314.1 coordinate 8,516, forward strand.
GCGATCTCCCCCCAAACCTGGCTCAGTTCGCCGAGGCCGCCTGCAGCAAAGACTGCGTAAAGAATGAATTGTCCGAGGTGCCCCGGCGTCATGCTGCCGGCGAGCACGTCCTGCGCGCCGATCCAGAGGACCACCACGACGCTGGCGAACACGAGGAAGATTGCAAAAGCCGTCAGGATCGCACGGGCTTGCGTCGCTCCGCGCGCCGCACCATAGGCTGTTTGCACCGCGGCGGAAAAACGTCCGCGCGCCATTGCCTCATTCGTGAAGGCTTGCAACGTGCGCACGGCGCCGATGAGTTCGGACGCGTAGGCCGACGCCTCGGCGACTGTGTCTTGCGCCGCACGTCCGCGGCGGCGCACGGCGCGGCCAAATCCGACCAGCGGCAATACGATGATCGGAATTGCGGCCAGCACGAAACCAGACAGCCGCGGGCTGGTCACGACCATCATCGCCGCGCCGCCGACAAACAGCACGAGGTTGCGCAGCGCGATCGAAACGGAGGCGCCGACAGCGGATTTGATCTGGGTCGTGTCAGCCGTCAGCCGCGACATCAATTCGCCGCTGCGCGCGTCATCGAAAAACGCCGACGACAGCCGCGTCAAATGCGCAAATACGTCGCTACGAAGATCGGCGACAATGCGCTCGCCGAGCGTAGTCACGAGGTAATAGCGCATGGCGCTCGCTGTCGCGAGCACCGCCACGACGGCAATCATTACCGAAAAGTAGCTGTCGATGAGTTCGAGGCCCTTGCCGGTGAAGCCGAAGTCGATCATGCGGCGCACCGCCACCGGCACGATCAGCGTCGTCAACGCGGCGACAATGAGCGCGATCAGCGATGCTACGGCACGGCCGCGGTAGCGGCCGATATAAGGGACAAGCAGCGCGAGCGGCCGCAGCTTCACCCTTCCGCGTGCCCCGCCGGACGCCGGCGCGCCGGCGGTTTCCAGGCCGCGACCTTCACTCGCAAAATCCATGGAATGTCAGCCTTTCGACGCCCTGCTCCAACCGAGGTAAATTGCGGCCGGACAATGCCCCGGCTGCTCGACAACGGTCAATTGCGGCCGCTTGTCTCCCGCGCCCGGCTCCTGTATAGACCCGCCAAATTCAGCCCAAACCTATGCAAGCGCTGTAACGGAACACCGTAGCCATGAAGGCCGAAACCCATCCGAACTATCACACCATCAAGGTTGTGATGACCGACGGCAGCGAGTTCACCACCCGCTCGACCTGGGGCAAGGAAGGCGATGTCCTGCATCTCGACATCGACCCGAAATCGCATCCGGCCTGGACCGGCGGCCAGCAGCAACTGGTCGATCGCGGTGGCCGCCTCTCGCGTTTCCAGAAGAAGTTCTCGGGCTTCCTCAAGGAAAAGTAAGGCGTTCGTACCGGCCGAAGCGAAAAGCCCCGCTCGCGCGGGGCTTTTGTTTTTGCACGGATTACGCGGGGCTAAGCGCTTTTCGCGCCAAAGGCCGCCTCGAGCATGCCAAGCTGGCGCTCGACCGGGTTAAGCGCCACCACATTTTCGATTGGCGCACTGTTGTGAATGGTCGCGTCGAGGCGGCGCACGCTGAGTTGCAGTTTGTGCGAGCGTTCGATCAACGCCTGCAGAGATTCCGGCAGCAATTCCAGATTATGCGGATCGCTGGCGTCAGCTGCCGAAAGCTTGACCTTGGTCTTTTCCCTGTTTGCCTGATCGAGCGACATCTCGCCTTCTTTCACGGCGCGATGGAGCAGCAGCCACGACGCAAGCTGCATCAGGCGGGTGGTCAGCCGCATGCTTTCGGTTGCGTAAGCAAGAGAAGCAGCACGTTCGAGCCTTTTGGATTCCTGGCGCCCGGATCCATCGAGATAGACGGCGGTTTCTTCGACCAGGGCCATGCCGTCGCGGAACAGCTCGGAAAAGATATGCGAACTGGCAAGCTTTTCGCTGAACAAAACCGGCTGCGAGCCATCCAAAGCTTTGTCGGACATACGCTTACGCCTTACTGGATCCTACCCTTAAAGAGGGTCGAGGCCGTCACACGCCCCATCGGGAAGCAAGCATCGCGCGGAGGCAGAAATGCGTCCAGATCGTTATGGTGAATTCTTCGGAAATAATTGACGTAAAAGTTAAAATGCCGGCGTCCGGCAGCGGCAATTTTCCCAAAACGGGACAAAAAAAGGAGCCGCCGTTGCCGGCGGCTCGAAGGTGATAACAGGGAGGCGTCAAACAGAGTGGACAGGAGCCACTCAACGTCCAGAACATGGACGACATGAGTAATGAACGAGAAAGCTTACCGACACGTTAACGGATCGGCTGCAAACGTATTTTTTCTCCTAACCACGCGGGCCGGTTCCCCTGTGACTAACGCTTGAAGAGCTGGTCCGCTGCCGACCGCGAGGCACGCTTGCGCGCCATATCCCCCTCAATTCTCGCGATCTCGTCGCGCAGCAACAACACCCTCGCGGCCAATTCCTCGACCGACAGCAACGTGAGGTCCTGCCCGATCTCGTGGGTGACCTTCTTTTTCGGTCGGTCGTCCTCATCCATCGCAGGCATCGATGATCTCCAGCGGCTCAAACTAGCGTTGCGCGCGCGGGTTGTCACACCGCTTACGCCCGCATAAACAACCCGCCTATGCCATCGTCATCGAGGAACCCATGACAGCGCTCCCGTCCCGCATGACCGTGATCGGAATAAAGGGTCCAGGCGGGCCCGAGATGCTGGTGCCGGAAGAACGTCCCGTGCAAGCGCCGGGCGAAGGCGAAATCCTCGTCAAGGTCGCGGCGGCCGGCGTCAATCGGCCCGACGTGCGGCAGCGCCAGGGAACTTATCCGCCGCCAAAGGGGGCGACCGACATTCCAGGCCTCGAGATCGCAGGCGAAGTTGCCGCGGTGGGCGCCGGCGTCAAACGCTGGAAGCTCGGCGACAAAGTTTGCGCGCTGGTCGTTGGCGGCGGTTACGCGCCCTATTGTCTTGCCTATGACTCGCACGCGCTTCCGCTGCCGCAATCCTTGTCGATGGTCGAGGCCGCCGCCATCCCGGAAACTTTTTTCACCTGCTGGCAAAACATGTTCATGCGCGCGGCAGTGAATGCCGGCGACTGGGTGCTCGTGCACGGCGGCACGTCCGGCATCGGGACGACCGCGATCATGCTGGCCAAGGCGTTCGGCGCCAAAGTAATCACCACGGCGGGATCGGACGAAAAATGTGCCGCTGCAAAGAAAGTCGGCGCCGATGTCGCCGTGAATTACAAAACGCAGGATTTCGTCGCGGTCGCCAAGGAAGCGACGGACGGCAAGGGCGCCAATTTGATTGTTGACATCGTGGGCGGCGATTACGTCGACCGCAATTACGATGCCGCCGCCGAACAGGGCACGATCGCGCAGGTTTCCTTCACATCGAACCCGAAGGCGACGGCCAATTTTGCGCGGCTGATGGCCAAACGCCTGCACCACACCGGCTCGACATTGCGCCCGCGCACCGTTGCGGAAAAGGCCGAAATTGCACGTGGCCTGGAGGCCAAAGTCTGGCCGCTGATCGCCGCCGGTAAAATCAAGCCGGTTATCGATTCGACGTTTCCGCTCGCGCGGGCGGCTGACGCACACGCACGCATGGAATCGGGCCTTCACATCGGCAAGATCGTCTTAACGGTCTGAAAAATCTCCTGAATCCTGTGGCAGGCGCGCGCCAGGGCTGCTACTTATGAGCCGGTCTTCGCATGGCGGGGAGCCGCGAAAACGGCATAATGTCAGGGCCTAGATCGCAAGATTCGGTCGGTTGCAAGCACGTCCGCCACACCCGGCGGATTTGAGAAGCGCGGCTGCGCGCGGGGGACATCGCTTGAATTTCACGCGCCGCGTGACAGCCTTGGCATTTGCTCTCGCGCTTGCGACGCCTTTGCTTGCGGCACGCACGGCGCACGCCGTCGAAGCGGTGAACGTGCGCCTCGACGTATCGGCGATCGATCTCACCAGCGCAACCGACCTGCAAAAAACCGAAACCGACCGCATTCAGGTGTCGACCGCGCCCGGACCCGACGGCATCGTGCGCCGCATCGAGGTGCACGCGCGCGAAGGCAATACGAACTGGGCGGTGTTCGCGCTGACGAACAATGGCGACCAGCAAATCGACCGGCTGATCGTCGTTCCACACTATCGGATGGTCGGCTCCGGCCTGTTCTGGCCTGATCTTGGTCTCTCAAGAGTCGTGAGCATCACCCCAAGCTCGGGCGACCGGCCCGACCGCGAGGACAGTGCCACAGCCGACGTTTTCCGCGTTACGCTCGATCCCGGCAGCGTCATTACGTTCGTCGCCGAATTGCGCACCGGCAAATTGCAGCAGATCTACTTGTGGGAGCCGGACGCCTACAAGGACAAGATCAACTCTTTCACGTTGTACTACGGCATCGTCATCGGCATCGCCGGTTTGATGGCGCTTTTCCTCACGATCCTCTTCGTCGTCAAGGGCAGCGTGATGTTTCCAGCCGCCGCTGCGCTCGGCTGGGCGGTGCTTGTCTATATCGGCATCGATTTCGGATTCTGGGGCAAGGTGTTCGACTTGTCGCCGGCCGCCGAACGCATCTGGCGCGCCTGCGGCGAGGCGACGCTTTCGGGCACGCTGCTCGTGTTCCTGTTCGCCTATCTCAATCTCAACCGCTGGCACGTCCGCTACGCTCATATCACCATCGCCTGGCTCGCCGGACTTGCTGCACTGATCGCGGTTGCCGTTTTTGATCCCGCCATTGCTGCCGGCATCGCGCGCATGTCGCTTGCCGGCATCGCGATCCTTGGCCTCGGGCTCGTGATCTATCTCGCTCTCCACGGATTCGACCGCGCCGTTCTGCTGATCCCGACGTGGCTGTTGCTTGTCGCCTGGGTATTCGCGGCAAGCCTTGCGGTGCTGGGACTCGTGACAAACGACATCATCGGCCCTGCCCTGCTCGGCGGTCTCGTGCTGATCGTGATGCTCATCGGGTTCACCGTGATGCAGCACGCCTTCGCGGGCGGCATCACGCACGGCATCGTTTCCGACGTCGAGCGTCGTGCGCTGGCACTCACCGGCGCGGGCGACATGATCTGGGACTGGGATGTTTCCGCCGACAAGGTCTTCACCAGCCCCGAAACCGAGCATGTTCTCGGACTCAAGCGCGGTGCCTTGGAAGGTTCGGCCGCACGCTGGCTGGACATTCTGCATCCGCTCGATCGCGACCGCTTCCGTGCCTCTCTCGACCGCGCCGTCGAGCAGCGGCGCGGCCGGCTCATGCACGATTTCCGGCTGCGCGGCGCGGACGGCCATTATCTTTGGTTCACATTGAAGGCACGGCCCGTTGTCGGCTCCGATGGTGAGGTCGTCCGCCTGATCGGCACGCTGACGGATGTCACCGAATTCAAGAATGCGGAAGAGCGCCTTCTGTTCGACGCGGTGCACGACAACCTCACCGGATTGCCCAACCGCGAATTGTTCCTCGACAGAATGGAAGCGGCATTTGCGTTTACGCGGTCCAACCCCGACGTTCGCCCCTCCGTGCTAGTGATCGATCTCGACCGCTTCAGGCAGGTCAATGACTCGGTCGGCACGGCAGTCGGCGACTCGATTCTGTTGACGGTCGCGCGGCGGCTCGCGCGCCTGCTCAAGCCGCACGACACACTGGCGCGGCTATCCGGCGGGCAGTTTGCGCTCCTGTTGATGTCGGTGCGCGAGCCGACGCAGATCGTGGCGTTTGCCGAAATGGTCCGCCGGACGCTGCGGGCCCCCATCGCACTCAACGACCGCGAAATTTTCCTCACCGCCTCAATCGGCCTGGCGCTTGCCGACAGCCAGCCGCATCGACCCGATGAAGTTCTCAAGGATGCGGAGTTGGCGATGTTTCACGCCAAGCGCATCGACGGCGACCGCATCGAGGTGTTCAAGCCGGCCATGCGCTCGCGCAAGACCGATCGGCTGACGATGGAATCGGAACTGCGCCGGGCCATCGAGCGCGAGGAGATTACCGTCCTTTATCAGCCCATCGTTCGGCTCGAGGATCGCGTGATTGCCGGTTTCGAGGCCTTGGCGCGCTGGGATCACCCGAAGCTCGGCCGCTTATCGCCCATTGAATTTATTTCGATTGCCGAGGAGATCGGCCTCATTGTCGATCTCGGATTGTTTGTCCTCGATCAGACCGCGCGGCAGCTTGCAAACTGGCAACGTTCGGCCCGCGTGCACGACCCGGTCTTCGCCAGCGTCAATGTTTCGTCACGCCAACTGCTGCGCCACGACCTCATTCAGGATCTTCGCACGGTGCTGGCGCGCTCGGCGGTGGCGCGCGGAACGTTCAAGCTCGAGCTGACCGAGTCGCTGGTGATGGAAAACCCGGAACACGCGGCGCAAATGCTGACGCGCATCAAAGAGCTGGGCGCGGGGCTCGCGCTCGACGATTTCGGCACCGGGCATTCGTCCCTTGCATACTTGCAGCGCTTTCCGTTTGACACGATCAAGATCGACCAGTCGTTCGTGCGCATGACGCCACGCGGCACCCGGCCCGCACTCCTGCGCTCGATTGTCGCGCTCGCGCACGATCTCGGCATGGACGTGGTGGCGGAAGGTACGGAAACCGATTCCGATGCAGTCGAGCTTTATCAGCTCGGCTGCGAATACGCGCAGGGCTTTGCGTTCGGCGAGCCGATGACCGCCGAGCAGGCGCGCGATCTTCTGGTGAGCGATCGTATGGAGATGGCTGGCAGGTAACAGCGATCGGTAATCCGGCTTCAGAACTTCTGATGACCGAATACCGACCGCCGCTCAGGCGTGCCCGGCATCGCTGGACAGCATTCCGACATCGATGCCGATCTTGCGCATGGCCTTGGCGTATTTGCCTTCGATGTCGGCGCCGAAAATAAGATCGGGATCGGCCGCGCAATGCAGCCAGCCATTGTGCTGGATTTCGTTTTCCAGTTGGCCGGGCGCCCAGCCCGCATAGCCAAGCGCAAGGATGGCGCTCGCCGGTCCCTTGCCACGCGCAATGGCCTTGAGAATGTCGAGCGTGGCGGTCAGGCAAATTCCTCCGCCGATGGGCAAAGTGGAATTCTCGATGAAAAAATCCGCCGAATGCAAAACGAAGCCGCGACCGGTTTCGACCGGGCCGCCTTTGAGCACCTTTACCGTATCGGCCCGCGCCGGCATCTCGATCCGCTCTCCGTCGGGAATAACGTCGAGCTGGACAAGCAATTCGGAAAATCTGATGTTGCCGGCCGGCTGATTGACGATGATGCCCATGGCGCCTTCGCTTGAATGTGCGCAGACATAGATGACGGCGCGCGCGAAACGATCGTCGCCCATCACCGGCATTGCCACCAACATCTGGCCGTCCAGAAAACCTGAAGACCTTTTGCCGGAAGACTTACGGGTCTTTGCCATGGTAGGAAGCTATCTGTTCCCTTGACCGTTGTGAATGCGGCTAACGGTCTATTGTCGAACGCCGAACCGGCCCTGCCCGTTCCGCGATCCACGAATTAACGGACGCGATCATTATGGCCAAATCACTGCGCTGCAAACACCGGCCGCACCGGGTTGCTCACAATGAATTCAATGGCATCCCCTGCCGCATTTGCCTAAATGTCGCCTTATGACTTTCCTGCAACATTCGATGCGCGTGACGCTCGCAAGCTGCGGCGCAGTCGTGCTTTACGGCAACATTTCTGCGCATGCCGCGGACGCATCGCCGTGGGTCGACGATTTGCGTTCGGCGGTCCGTCTGATTGCCGGTGCTCCTTCGGCCAACACGATGCGCGCCGGCATTCAGATAAAACTTCAACCGGGCTGGCACACCTATTGGCGCTATCCGGGCGATTCCGGCGTGCCGCCGCGATTCAGCTTTGACGGCTCGGATAATGTCGCGAAAGCGACAGTGATGTTTCCGGCGCCGCATGCTTACATCGACGAAACCGGGACGACGCTCGGCTACAAGGAAGGCGTCGTCTTTCCCGTGCAGGTGACGCCGAAGCAGCCTGGTAAACCCGCAACGTTACGCATGAAGATCGATTACGCCGTGTGCGAGAAGCTGTGCGTTCCGGTAGAAGCGCAAACGGAGTTGATGCTGGACAACAACAAACGAAACGACCCTGCGGTGCTCAGCGCAGCCGAAGCGCGCGTGCCAAAGCCGCTTTCCGCAGCGCAAGCCGATCTCAAGGTGAAGCGCGTGAACGGCGCCGGCGCAAAACCGCACGTGTTGGTCGATTTGCCCGCTCCGCGTGGCGGCGACATTCACGTGTTCGTGGAAGGTCCGACGCCCGAGTGGGCTTTGCCCATTCCGAAGCCGGCGCAAGGCGCTCCTGCGGGACGCGCCTATTTTACATTCGACCTCGACGGTTTGCCGCCCGGCGCCGATCCCAGAAAGCCGGTCGATCTGACCTTTACGGTCGAGCGCGGCGGCAAAGCCGCCGAAGTCAGGACCCACCTCGACTAGCGCAGCCCAGGCGCGCTAGTTTGCCGCCCAAGAAAATTTCAATCCGCAACGTGAGAGGATGACCATGCCCATCAAGGTTGGCGACAAATTGCCCAATGTGAATTTCCGCGTGATGACCGCCGAAGGGCCGAAGCCGAAGTCGACAGACGACGTTTTCAAAGGCAAGAAGGTCGCGCTCTTCGCGGTACCCGGCGCCTTCACGCCGACCTGCAACAACCTGCATTTGCCGAGCTTTCTCAACAACGTTGCGGCGATCAAAGCCAAGGGCGTCGATACCATTGCGGTCACCGGCGTCAACGACGTGTTCGTCATGGAAGCGTGGAAGAAGGCGAACAGTGCCGATGGGAAAATCGATTTTCTTGCGGATGGCAATGCCGAATTCGCGAAGGCCATCGATATGGCTTTCGACGGCTCGGGACCCGGCCTCGGCACGCGCTCGAAACGTTACTCGATGTTGGTCGAGGATGGCGTGGTGAAGAAGCTCAACATCGAGGACGCGCCGGGCAAATGCGACATCTCCGGTGGCCAGGCGTTGCTCGCGCAGCTTTGATCCGCGCGCATTGAGCACTTTGAGAGCTGTCATCGCCTGCGAAAGCGGGCGATCCAGTAATCGCCAACGTCCGCAGTCATATTCAATGCTTGAAAGTACTGGATGCCCCGCTTGCGTGGGGCATGACAGTTGACTTGTTGCGGCCGGTCCAGCGCTTTCAGCTCGCCCCGGAATGACTATTTCGTCTCCATCGCCCCAACGGCCCCAGCGCGCGCCGCGACAAGTCCTTCGCGCGCGAGCTGGTCTGCACGCTCGTTCTCGGCGTGACCGGCGTGTCCCTTCACCCAGTGCCAATTTATTTTGTGGTGCGCGATCGCCGCATCGAGCCGCTGCCATAAATCGATATTCTTGACCGGCTTCTTGTCCGCCGTGCGCCAGCCGTTGCGCTTCCAGCCGTTGATCCAGCCGGTGATGCCGCCGCGCAAATATTCGCTGTCGGTATAAAGATCGACGACACACGGGCGCTTCAATGCCTCGAGCGCGGAGATCGCCGCCATCAGCTCCATCCGGTTGTTCGTGGTGTGCGTATCGCCGCCTTTAAGCTCTTTCTCGCGATCGCCGAAGGTGAGAATCGCGCCCCAGCCGCCTGGGCCCGGATTTCCGGAGCACGCGCCGTCGGTATGGATGATGACTCGCCGTTCGGACATGATGTCTTTTTCTTTGCGCATGATCTTGTCCGAAAACCGGTTCCCACTTTTCGGGATCATGCGCTAGTCGATGCCGTAGTCGCTCACGCTCTTGACCGATTGATGGAAGCGCAGCTTGCGGAAATATTCGAGCGGATTTTTCGGCCGCACCAGCGCACCATCGGGCACCGCCAGCCAATCGACCAGCCGCGTGAGCAGGAAACGCAACGCCGCGCCGCGCGCGAGCAACGGCAATGCTTCTTTCTCCGCGCCGCCTAGCGCTCGCGACTTCGCGTATCCATTGAGCAGCGCGCGGCCTTTGGTGACGTTGTACGAATGGTCGCTTTCGAAGCACCAGGCGTTGAGGCAGATCGCAACGTCGTACGCGAGGGTGTCCGTGCAGGCGAAATAGAAATCGATCAGGCCCGATAATTTGTCTCCGAGAAAAAAGACGTTATCGGGAAACAAATCCGCATGGATCACGCCTTTCGGCAAGTCGCTCGGCCAGGTTTTTTCCAGCTTGCCAAGCTCTTTTTCAATCGTCGCGCACAATCCGGATTTGACACTGTCGCCGCGATCCTTTGCCTGCTCGAACAGCGCACGCCAGCTCTCGACCGAGAGTGCATTCGGACGCTTCTTCGCAAAATTCTCACCGGCAAGATGCAACCTGGCGAGCGCCTGGCCGACCGCCGCGCAATGGTTCGCCGCCGGCCGCCTGATCCACATGCCGTCCAGAAACGTGACGATCGCCGCCGGCCGCCCCGCGATCTTGCCGAGAACACCGTCTTTCTTGTTCTTCACCGGCTGCGGACAGGTGATGCCGCGGCTTGCCAGGTGCTCCATCAGCGCGAGAAAGAACGGAAGGTCGCCGGCCGCGACGCGCTTCTCGTAGAGCGTCAGGATGTAATTGCCGAGCGACGTGTGCACGAGAAAATTGGAATTCTCGACGCCTTCGGCGATGCCTTTGTAAGCCAGCAACTCGCCAAGATCGTAGCCGGCGAGAAAATGGGTGAGATCTTCAGCCGTAACGTCGGTGTAGACGGCCATAAAGCGCTACTCCGCCGCCTGGGTCTCCCGCAGGGCGCGGGGCAGCGGGAAGAACACACCTTCCTTTGCGGCCGAGACCGTCTCCACGTCAAGCGCATAGCGGACCGCAAGCGCGTCGAGAATTTCCTCCACCAGAATCTCGGGCGCCGAAGCGCCGGCGGTGACACCGAGCTTGCCCGCGCCGGTAAACATATCCCAATCGATGTCGGCGGCACGCTGAACCAGCGCGGCGCGCGGACAGCCGGCGCGCTCGGCAACTTCCTTTAGCCGCTGCGAGTTCGACGAGTTCGGCGCGCCGACCACGATCATCGCATCGACGATCGGCGCGACGCGGCGCACCACTTCCTGCCGGTTGGTGGTGGCGTAGCAGATGTCTTCCTTGTGCGGCCCAACGATTTGCGGAAAGCGCCGCTTCAAATGCTCCACGATGGCGGCGGTATCGTTCACCGACAAGGTGGTTTGCGTCACATACGCGAGCTTGCCCGTATCCGTCGGGGCAAACGACTCCGCATCCTCGATCGTTTCGACGAGGTGAATTGCACCGGCGGGAAGCTGGCCCATGGTTCCGACCACTTCTGGATGGCCGGCGTGGCCGATCAGCACGATTTCGCGCCCGCGCTTGAAATGAATCTCGACTTCGCGATGAACTTTCGTGACCAGCGGACAGGTGGCATCGAGCGCCAGCAGATTTCGCCGCTGCGCCTCCTGCGGAACCGTGCGCGCCACGCCGTGTGCGGAAAAAATGACCGGCGCCTCGGTATCCGGCACCTCATCGAGCTCTTCGACGAAGATTGCGCCCTTGGCGCGCAGTTCGTCCACGACATACCGGTTATGGACGATCTCATGCCGCACGTAGACCGGCGGACCGTAAAGCGCCAGCGCCCGCTCGACCGATTCAATGGCGCGCACGACACCCGCACAAAAGCCGCGCGGCGAACAAAGCAGCACCTTCAACGCGGGTTTTTCGGGGGCGGAACCGGTCATGAGGTCCTCTGATTCGCCTTTCGGCGCGCATCGACATGGGACGCGGCGGCTGCCGCTGTCAAGCCATTGGACCGTTGCGTGAAGCCTTTGTCCTGCTTATATTCCGGCCACTTTCCGATCATCGCCGATGATCTGGTGCTTCGCCCGGAAGGGCGGGCGGAGCGTAGAGGAGATTTGCCATGTCGAGTGCAGCACCGTTGATGCCGAAGGCCACGGCCGTATGGCTTCTGGACAATACCGCCTTGTCGTTCGACCAGGTGGCGGATTTCTGCAAGCTGCACCCGCTCGAGGTGAAGGCCATCGCGGACGGCGATGCCGCGCAGGGAATCAAAGGTCTCGATCCGGTACAGACCGGGCAGTTGACCCGTGAGCAGATCACCGCTGCGGAAGCCGATCCGAACAAAAAGCTGGAGCTCTCCGCTCCCAAGGTCGCGTTGCCCGGCACCGAGCAGCGCGGCAAAAAGGGTCCGCGCTATACGCCGGTTTCGCGCCGGCAGGACCGGCCCAATGCGATCCTGTGGCTGGTGCGCAATCATCCGGAACTCAAGGACGCCGCGATCATGCGGCTCGTCGGCACGACAAAATCCACCATCGCCTCGATCCGCGAGCGCACGCATTGGAACGCAGCAAGCCTGACGCCCATGGATCCGGTAACGCTCGGCCTTTGCTCGCAGCTCGAGCTCGATTTCGAGGTCAATCGCGCCAACAAGGAAAAGCCGGCGCCGGCCGATACCGGCGCGACGCTCCTGCCGGCTGCCGAAACCACGGCAAAGAAAGAAGCCGAGATTGCCGCGGCCGAAACCGAGAAGAAACATGGCGAAGATCTCGACGTGAGCGCGGTTTTTGCCAAGCTCAAGCAGCTCGGCGGCAAGGGCGACGGCGACAAGAACGAATAACCGGCCGCGCACGGCGCGAAAATGTCGCACCGCGCGGAGCGCGGAACAGCGTCCGTACGAACTCCTACGCGCGCTTTTTTAACCTTCGATTCACCGCCAACCTGAGACGATCCGTTTGCGCACCTGCGTAACGCGGTGCCCCCATACGCGGCGCGCACGGCCGCGCGATTGCTCCAGCCGAGAATCGCGCGGCCGTTCATTTTTGCCGCGACCAGACTGTAACGACGAGGCCGTGCGCCGCATCGAGTGTCTCTTTCGGCCCCGGCGCGAGCCCGTGCTTTTCCATCACCTGCTCCGGCGTGAATTGCGGCACGTCGGGAAAGACCGGGCGGCCGTTCGGCAGGCGCACGCTCGGCGCGCGCGTTAGATGAAACGCGTCATATTGATCGAGAAACATGCCGAACACCGACGTGCCGCCGACGACGCCGAGGCTGCCGCCGCTCAGGCCCAACGCCGACCAGGCTTCGCCGAAACTTGTGCCGCGCGGATTCCACAAGATGCCTGTCGGATTGTCCGGATCGCGCGCGATCGTGGCGACGCCGCCCGTCACGGTGATGCGGTAGCGGCGCGGCGAATGCGGCTGCATTTCGTGCGAATGACGCCCGTGAATGGCGGCGTCGCAGCGGTCCATCCCGTCGGCGAAATATTTCTGGTCCGCCTCGAACTTGAGTTCCTTCGGCATGATGCCGTGCGAATCCGCAAGCATGCCGTCTTCGGAGACGATGGCGAAACCTTCGATGCGCGTCGGGAGGGTCATTGCTTGCCGCAGCTCCGACCGGCCTTATCGCCACGTTCGCCTTCTGTCATCGCCCGCGACCCGCCTACGCTCGCTTCGCGAGCTTCGGCGCGTTTGGAGTCCGCCGAAGCGCGGAGCGCAAAGGCGGAAAGCGGGCGATCCAGTAAACACACCGGTGGCAGTAGTTTACTGGATGCCCCGCTTTCGCGGGGCATGACAGCGGCAGGGCTGAGCAACGGGCCACACGATTCCATCCGAATTACTTCCTTCTATTCGCCTTCC